>DASUXH010000250.1:0-2437 GCA_036378015.1 Nitrospira sp.
CTATCTCGCCCAAATCAACAGCTACGTCGATCGCCATAAGCGCATTACCGTACCCGCCATCGTCACCGCCGCCAACATGCGGCGAGAGGCGTACGATTTGAGATTGGTCCTCTACTCCGAACCCCGCACTGTGGCTGAGCAAAGAGACTTGGCCGCTCGCCTCGGCAATCACATGTCGAAGCTCCTTCAGTCGCTCAAGTTTTATCAAGGCACGCATGCCGCCAGGACTCATCCAGTACTCTACGGCATGCTGGCCGACCATCATCGGCTCGACTTGGCCGAACAAGAAGACCGCGCCATTGAAAACATCGCCGCGTCGCTCAGCGCATTCACGGCGCGGCTAAACCAGTTCCAGAGCTCAGAAACGGACCCTCTGATGCTGCGCATCACGGAAGGCCTCGATCAACTGATGGATGCGCACACGCAGATGGACGTCGAGATGAAGCATGAAGGAGACCGACTGGTCGGCCGCGCCCGGCTAATCGCCCTATCCCTGGCACTGTTATTGGGTCTGGTGATCGCAGCAACGTATGCGCTCGCGTCTCGTCACGTTGTCCGGCCACTCATGGCCCTGGCCGCCACGGCCGACCGCGTCGCTCACCATGATCTGTCCGCACAGTTTCCGCCTTGGCCGGCGCGTGACGAAGTCGGGACGCTTGCCAACTCGCTCACCACGATGCTGGCGAGCTTGCGTGATCACAGCACATCTCTGCTGAGAAAGACCAAGGAGCTGGAAGCCTTCACCTATTCCATCGCCCATGATCTCAAGGGACCGCTCCGGGAAATCGAGGGATTTTCGTCTCTGCTCGAGAAGCAATTTTCGGAAGGCGGCGATCCACAGACGAAGCACCACATCGGCATCATCCGGCAGTCCGCATTGCGCCTCACGCACATGATTGACGCGCTCCTCAAATACTCGAGGTTGGAGCAGCAGGCCCTGCCGAAACAGCGGTTTAATGTCCGAGAGATGGTGACCGGCCTCGTTCACGACCGGATGAGCTCGACGCAGCATGCGTCGCCGGCCATCCACGTCGACTTGTCGTTCGATGAGCTCTACGGCGAACCGGTCAGCATCCGACAGGCCCTTGCCAACCTGCTCGACAACGCCATCAAGTTTTCGCGCAACCGGCAGACGCCTGAGATACGGATCGACGGGGCGAGGAGACCCGGGGAATGCGTCGTGCGGGTCACGGACAACGGGATCGGATTCGACGTGACTCAAACGGACAAGATCTTCGGACTGTTCGAACGATTGCACGGTCCGAACGACTATGAAGGCGCCGGCGTGGGTCTGGCGATCGTGCGGCTGGTGATGGACAAGCATGGAGGATCGGTCACGGCCGAGTCTGCGCCGGACCGCGGCAGCGCCTTTTCGCTCGTGTTTCCGCAGGGAGCAGCCTGATGCGGACTCTGATCATCGACGACGAACAATACGTGCGGCTGGTGCTCGAACACACCTTGCGGGAGGAGGGTTGCGATGTTTCGGTTGCCTCGGACGGCAAAGCCGGTATTGCGGCGCTTCAAGGCGACACGTTCGACTGCGTGATTACAGACCTTCGCATGCCGGGCATCGACGGATTGAGCGTCCTCACTTGGGTCATCGAGCATCAGCCCGGGGTCGAGGTGCTGATGCTGACCGGACACGGAGACGTGAAGGACGCAGTGGAAGCGATGAAGCAAGGCGCCTGGGATTTTCTCATCAAGGACACCCCGTTTGATGGCGCTGCCGTGAAAGCGGCGCTGGCCAAGCTTCGCACCGTCCGCGCATTGCGACAGGAGAATCTCGCCGCCCGCCGGGGCGGCTACACGCGCGACGTGATTGTCGAGGGGGTCAGTCCGGCCTGGAAGACCCTGAACACTCAGGTCGGCAAAGCCGCATCCTCGAAAGCCCCTGTACTCATCCAGGGAGAGACCGGATCGGGCAAGGAAATCGTGGCGCGGTTGGTCCACGAATTGAGCAGCAGGGCCCAAGGCCCGTTCCTCGCGATCAATTGCGGCGCCATGAGCCGCGAACTGCTGGAAAGCGAGTTGTTCGGCCACGAGAAAGGCGCCTTCACGGGAGCCTCGGGAACCAAGACAGGGCTGGTCACGGCCGCTAACGGAGGCACGCTCTTTCTCGATGAGTTGGCCGAGATGCCCGCGTCCATGCAGATTAGTCTGCTGCGGTTCCTGGATCGAGGAGAATATCGACCGGTCGGCAGCACACGCTCTTTTCACGCGGACGTCCGCATCGTTGGAGCCACCAATCAGGATCTTCAGACACTCGTCGCCCAGGGCCGCGTTCGTGAGGACCTGTTCTATCGCATCAATGCCGTGACGCTTTACGTCCCCCCGCTGAGAGAGCGGAAAGAAGACGTGCCTCCGCTGGCCGAACATTTTCTCCAGCGCCTACGCGCCGCAGGTTCGGTGACTCGAGCCCTGTCCACTGAGGCCAAAG
>DASUXH010000251.1:0-6232 GCA_036378015.1 Nitrospira sp.
AGCGCTCGTTCGTACGCATGAAAATCGTCAAGGGTGACTAGTATCGGAATCCCCGAAGGGTGTCAAGATTCTGACGCATCGCGGTCGCGTTGTCTTCACAGAAACGATTGGCTATCATCGCCACGATGGATACAGACGCGCTGGTCGAGCGCTATCTTAATCATGTCCGCGTCGAAGGCGGCCTCTCCCGCAATACCATCGACGCGTACCGGCGCGATCTGGAAAAATTTCAGCAGTATCTCCGGCAGCGCAAGATCGGCCACCTCGGACAGATTACGCAGGACACGGTCCGTTCCTTTCTCGAGTCCCTGCACGCCCTCCGGCTGTCGCCGGTCTCCTCGGCGCGTTGCCTTTCCGCCGTTCGCGGCTGGCTTCGGTTTCTGCATAATGAACGCGTCATCGATAGTCATCCCGCGGCCGACATTACGCCCGCCCGCCGAGGCACACGTCTACCAAGAACACTGTCGGCGCAGGAAGTGGCTGCCTTGCTGGATGTTCCGGTCCGTGCGACCGCGGAGGACCGGCGAGATCGGGTGATGTTGGAACTGCTGTATGCGACAGGGCTCCGCGTTTCAGAGTTGGTGTCTCTGGAACTTGCGCATGTGAACATGGTCGTGGGCTATCTGCGCGTGACGGGCAAGGGATCCAAGCAGCGCATCGTACCAATGGGCGCGCCGGCGCAGCGTCTTCTCGCCGAGTATGTCGAAGTCATCAGACCGCAACTACTCAAGCATCGGCCTTCGCGCGTGCTCTTCGTCTCGCGACGCGGAATCTCACTCACCAGACAGGCGTTTTGGAAATCGCTGCGCTTGCGGGCGCGGCGCGCAGGATTGACGAAAGCCGTTTCCCCCCACATGCTGCGGCATTCGTTCGCCACGCATCTCTTGGGAGGAGGTGCCGATCTTCGATCGGTGCAAGCGATGCTTGGACATGCCGACATTGCCACGACACAAATCTATACCCATGTTGAACGCGAACGGTTGAAAGAGGTACATGCGATGTTCTTCCCCCGCCAGCCACGTCGCAAGGCAAAATCCCTACACTAGCAAGGGAAAAAATCGCCGCAGAATCTGCAAGAATAGTGCGAGATTCGGTTGACAAGGCGAGATGGACTTGGTAGCATCCGCCAGCTTGCTAAGAAAATCGGGCGGATAGCTCAGTTGGTAGAGCGCTGCCCTTACAAGGCAGAGGTCACAGGTTCGATCCCTGTTCCGCCTACCACGGAAGGGATGTGGATCCAGGCGGTGAGCAGGAACCACAAAACAACGAAGCACAGACCGTCCGCTATATATAGTCTTGTCGATCAAGTCATCCTCTATAGGTAGAGTCACGAGGGGCCGTCGTTCAGCCTGGTTTAGGACGCCAGATTGTCAATCTGGAGGTCGCGGGTTCAAATCCCGTCGGCCCCGCCATGTGTGTTGTCCCGCATTGACAGACGTGAAAAGACACCTGCGGCAGGTAGCTCCCGCAGGCCGCCTCCGCCCACAACTGTCGCCACGAGTTGCATCAGAGACAAGGTGAGCGCGGTGAACCTGCCAGCGTCTCCAACATTTGCTAGACTCGATGGCAGACTCGTGGAGTGCTCAAGCGAGCAGGAAAGGGTATAGACCAATGTTCCAAGTCGGCATGACAGGTCTGGTGGGGTCTTTGGGCGCAGTCTCGAAGATCGTCCTGCTGCTGTTGTTCATCTTTTCCATCGTCTCCTGGGCGATCATATTCTTGAAGTGGCGTGCGTTTTCAGCGGCGGACCGTATGGATCACCAGTTCATGGCGCTGCTCGCGAAAGCCAAAGATTTGGACGATCTATGCCGGCAAGTGCGGCGTATGGAGTCCAGTCCCGCGGCGGTGCTCTTCGAGGGCGTGATGGACCGTGTCACGGGCTTGCGAGGCCAGGATGGGGCTGGATCTGCCGACCGCCAGATCGTCGAGCGTACGGCCGCGCATCTCTCCAGCAGCCAGTTGTCAAGGCTTGAATCCTATCTGCCGTTCTTGGCCACAACCGGCAACATCACGCCGTTTGTCGGCTTGTTAGGAACGGTCATGGGCATCATCGACGCGTTCCGTGAAATCGGCGCACAAGGCACCGCAAGTATTGCGGCGGTCGCTCCCGGTGTTGCCGAAGCGCTGATCGCGACGGCTGCAGGGTTGTTCACGGCGATCCCCGCGGTCATCGCCTACAACTATTTTCTCAGCCGCATACGACGAACGGCGTTTCGATTGGACACGGTCACGATTGAGTTGATGACCTCTCTGTCAGTTCCGGTGATGAAAGCGAAGCCGATTCCAGTCGGAGCGCAGCGATGATGTTCGAATCGCGTCAGCGCCGTTTCATGGCGGAGATCAATGTGATCCCGCTGGTGGACGTCGTGTTGGTGCTGCTTGTGATTTTCATGGTGACGGCTCCTATGTTGTACCGCGGCATGGACATCAACCTGCCCAAGTCTGCGACGAATACCATCAAGCCGGAAATGCGGACGGTGCTGACCATTGAAAAAGATCAACGGCTCTATCTCGATAAAGATCCCATCGGCGTCGCGCAGTTGGAGCAAAAGTTGAAGAATTTGAAACACGAGCACGCGGATGTGTCGCTCTACCTGCGGGCGGATCGGGACGTGCCGTATGGAGTCGTCGTCCAAGTGATGGACGGGGTGAAGAAAGCCGGAATCGAGAAGATCGGCATGGTGACTGAACCAGTGGGACCGGAGCGGGTCGGAGGGGCACCGATTCCGCGCGCACCCTCTCGTAAGAGTTAACACCGTCGATCGTGAGAGGGGTTGGGATGGTCGCTCCTGCACAGGTGTATGCGGCGTTCTGGTTCGACCGGGATGACCAAGACCGGTTTTTCCATCGCCTGGGACGGACGCTTGCGATCTCCCTGGCCCTGCACCTTGTAATTCTGCTGGTCGTGATGGGCATCCGGTTGAGCCCCAAGGGCGAACGGCCGTTGGCGGCCGTCGAAGTCAATCTCGTCAATTTGCCGACGCCGGTGAAAACCGTCGAACAGCCCAAGCCCGTGGAACCCCTCAAGCACGTGGACACCAAACCTTCTCCCGCTCCTGTTCCGGTTCGCGCTCCTACCCCTCCGGTCAAGACGCCTGCGCCCGTGGCGACGCCCGTTCCGGTCCCTGCGCGCGCGAGCGTCGCAAAGGACATCTTGAAGGATCTTGAACTCCCGCCTGATGCGCCGAAATTTGGAGAGCTGACGCCGGCAAAAACCGTTGCACAGCCGCGTATGCAGTCTCCGGCAAAGATCCAGGTTCCCGACCTGCCTCGCGTCCCCGATGTGATGCCGGATCAAACCGTGAAGGCCCCACCGCGAACCTCCATCAGCGAAGAAGTTGACCGTGAGTTGGAGGAGGAGCTCAAAAAGCTCAAGGAATACAAGCCGGCCGCGAAGTTGGACATTCCCAAAGAGGCGCCGGTCAGACCGGCTCCTCAACAAGAGGCAGCCATTCCTCAAGTCAAGGCGCCTCAAACACAGTTGAAAACGTCCGGCAGTTCCGGCACGAACCCATTTTGGGGACGAGTGGAGGCCATCATCAAGAGCAACTGGGAGCCGCCTCCCATCGACGTCGCCGGGACCGCCTACAGCACAGTGATCCGATTTCGATATTATCGAAATGGCACGGTCAAGGAGGTGGCGGTTCAACAGCCGTCGGGTAACAATTATTTCGATGACGCTGGGAAACGGGCGATCCTCAAACCGCGTCAGTTTCCCGTGTTTCCTTCGGATATGACGGAAGCGTATCAGGACGTAGAAATGGTCTTTCGAGTCGGGGAGAACGCAGGATGAATCAACGGACTTTTGTCATACTTGTCTTCTGCGGAGTGTGTGCATTGGCCGGCGTCGTCGGCGCGGCAGACGTCTTTCTTGAGGCGACGAGGCCGGACTTTCAAAAAATTCCGCTCGGCGTCGTCAGCATCGAGAACAACGGAGGGCCGGACTGGCTCGGCGGCCGCCTTGAAGAAGTCTTGAAGAAGGATGTCAAGCGTTCGCTGGTCTTCGAGCTCATGGACCTTCCGAGTCTCGGGATCAAGGTTCGAGACGTCGGCAATGGCATGGGAAACGGGTCGAAGGCCGTCTTCAAGCAGGCGGCGGAGAATGGCGTGTCGGTGTTGGTGTGGGGGAAGGCGGGGTTGAAAAAGGGTGAAAAAGAAGACGACGTGAATATGGAAGGCTTCGTCTATGACAGCGGCAGTGATGAGGTCGTCGGCGGAAAGCGGTATGCCGGATCGCCTTCCGTTGTCCGTTTGATGGCTCACCGTTTCGCCGATGAGTTGGTCTTCCGCTACACCGGCGAACCGGGGATTGCCAGAACGAAAATCGCCTATGTCTCCGCCCATGGAGCGGCCCGAGAGTTGTTCGTGATGGACTACGACGGCTATGACACGCGCCAATTGACGGCGGATGGATTCCTCAATTTGATGCCGCGGTGGTCCCCCGACCGCCGGTTCCTCGTGTTTACCGCCTACCGCGACCGGAATACCCAGGACATCGATATGATCGAACTCGCGTCGGGGAAGCGGTGGACCCTGGTGTCTTACGGGGGGCTGAACATCACGCCCGCCTTGTCGCCGGACGGCAATTTCCTCGCCTTTGCCTCGAGCCATGAGGGGAACTCGGAGCTGTACCGGCTGGACACCAGGACGAAAGCCATCCAGAGGCTTACCACGAATCCGGCCGGAGAACTGTCGCCGAGCTGGTCTCCGACTGGTAGAGAACTTGCTTTTGTATCCGACCGCGGTGGCGGGCCCCAGGTCTTTTTAATGAGTTCCGACGGCTCCAACGTGCGCCGGTTGACGTTCGAAGGCGACTACAACGCCGCGCCTGCCTGGTCTCCCAGAGGAAATTGGATCGCCTACGTCTGCCGCACACCCCGTAAAGAGTACAAATTATGCCTCACGAGCCCGGATGGTCAAAAGCGTATGCAATTGACTACAGGGGGTGGTATCGATGACTCACCCTCCTGGTCTCCGGACGGACGGCACTTGGTCTTCAGCTCGACAATGGACGGCAAAAGTCACATCTATATGATTGATGCGGACGGAAAGGACCTTGAACGGCTGACGTTTGAGGGGACCCACAATAGCGCCCCGGCGTGGTCTCCGGCGTCTTAGCCAATGATCTCTTACCAGGTAAACTGCTGACACACATTTTAGCAAGAGGAGACATGCGTATGGGCACTACACCCTTCAGGATCGCATTGGCACTCGTGGCCAGCGTCGCCTTCCTGGGCGTTTCGGGTTGCTCCAAAAAATCGGTGCAATCCGGCGGCGATACCCAGTCGTCGCAGCAAAAAAAGACGGCGAAAATCGAAAGTACGGAAAGTAGCAAATCCGGCGTCGGCAATTTCCCCGATACCAGCATGCAGTCAGGGGAAGGCTCCGGTCTCAAAGGTTTGGATAAGAATCCGTCCGAAGAACGTATCGGAAACGGGATCGGCGGAGGTGCAGAAGCAGGATCAGGGGCAGGAGCCGGCGCCCTGTTAGCCAAGGCGGATACGTCCGACACGGCCAGCCGACAGCTGGATGAGATCCGCGCGGAACAGGCGGCTTCGGCTGCCGCAGGCTTGCGGGACATCTTTTTCGGATATGACAGCTGGACGATTTCAGACGATCAGCGGCAGGCGCTCAATCGCGACGCCGATTGGATGAAATCCAACGGCAGCGCGGTCGTCAAAGTCGAAGGGCATTGCGACGAACGCGGAACCTCAGCCTACAATCTGGTCCTCGGAGAAAAGCGCGCGAAGGCGGTGCGCAACTATCTCGTCGAACTGGGGGTTAGCGCCAATCGTCTGTCTGTCGTCTCCTACGGGAAAGAGCGTCCGTCCTGTCTGGATCATGCCGAATCCTGCTATCAGCAAAACCGCCGAGGACACTTGGTCGTGAGGACGGGTAAGTAATAACGTGTCAAGCGAAGGTGGCACCATGGATGTCGCGTGGCATGTGCGGAGCATCGGAACACTGGGATGTCTGCTGACGACCCTTCTGTTGCACGGTTGTGTGGCTCAACAAGCCGATTTGAAGAGCGCCGAGCGGCGGATGAAGGAATCGAATGAAGCGCTGGCCCAGCGAGGGGCTCAACAGCGGCAGGAACTCGAAGAGTTGAAGAGCCAGGAAATTCCCAAGCTACGCGGAGAACTGGAAAAGGCGCAGCATCAAGCCCAGGAAATTCAGCGGGCCCAGGACGATCTGCGGCAACGGTCGGCGGTGATTGAACAGCAAACCAGGA
>DASUXH010000252.1:0-3026 GCA_036378015.1 Nitrospira sp.
GCCGACACTTCTGCGGCCATACGCTCTTTCCAGGAGGCGTGAAAGGCGTGATGCGCTTCCCACGTGGCAGGAATATCAATGTCCAGCGGTCCTCGTTGAAGGCATCCGATGTCTTGCTGAACGGCCTGCAGAGACCATGGAATGGTCAGCCGGTTTTTAAAAAATGGGGCAGGTACCGTGGTTCGTAGGATCGCCTTAAGGCGGGGAAGATGGCGTCCGAGCTCGTTCAAGATGGGAACTGTTTGCGCGGCATGGCCGAAGCCGTGACCGGAGATTGCGCACCAGATCGTTGGCAAGGCTCAATCCTGATAGTGCTGAAAGCTGTCGATGAACAAAGATAGAAAGTTTAGCATTCAGGCAGGTCCTCAGGACTTCTTTGCTGGTTTAGTGGTCTGACTCCAACGGAGCAATGTTGTAGAGCAGTTCGAGATCGAACTCCATGACAAGCTCGTTGAACGCGTTGATTCCAAGGTCGGAGCGGACTTCGTTCAGGACAAGGTCGATGGCAGGAGCTGCGTGCGCGCCGTATTGCTTGATGGCCGAATCAATGCGCTGCTTTGCCGTGTCGATATCCATAAGCTACCCGAGTGAACGAAGCAACGCTTGCATGTCGGGAACGAGATCACGTCCGCCATTGGACCGTCCGGAGACGGCGGCATCGATGCCGGCTTGCAGTACCCGTTTGGCATCTTCCGGCTGCTTCACCCCGATGAGCGCACGGCCGAGCGCCAAATGGGAGGCGACATGGAGCGGGTCGAGTCCGACGGCGACGCGGAGGTGTTCCACCGCTTCTTCGAAGCTGCCGCCCTCCTGAAGAATCTTGTTGCCGAGACCGTAGCGCCCCAAGAAGCCGTTTGGATTTTTGGCCACCATCTGACGAAAACCGTCGATGTCCATGCGTCGTCTCCATTGCCGTCGACGGACGCATCATAGCATTCGGGCTTTTCTTCGGGCCAGACGAAAAAGTGTCCGGCACGCCGGCTATGGTTCTACTGGAGTGGGCGCGGAGATGTGAATGGCGGCGGAAGCGGAAGGGCGAATAGGACGAGGTTTGACCGAAACGCTACGGATGCCGGATTCAGAAAGCGGCGCGCTGCTCGCCGAGAAAAACACGGTATCGTTGGCGATCTGGCTCGCCAAGGCAGCCAGACAGGACTCCGTGACATGGCCCTTCAGTTCATCCACCATGATCGGGGTCGCTCCGAACAAGTGGTACCGCGCGGTGCCGGCCGAATGGCTCTCGTACCGTTTGATTTGTCCGTCCCACCGTTCCAGTTCAAGGGACAAATGAGCCGTGTAATCGTACTCCAAGGGAATAAACGGGGTGAGGAGATACATGGACGCGCCGATGATGATGCCCTTCCAGGCGGCGGCGCCGGCATGAGGATCGACGGCCTCGTCGAAGAGCAGGCGGGCGCGCACCGTCTTTTCACCGGATACCGGAACGGACGCGTTGACGGGTGTGAGTCGCGAAAACAGCCCAAGATCCGCCAGGGAGTTCAAGATTCTCTGTTCGGTTTCGGCCGAGGGATTCTGGGGCGAGCCGTTTTTGGTCGTGCGAATGCGATCCACGATCAAGGGCACTTGCTCGTCTCGAGCGATGATGTGAGCGTTCCGCTCGTCCATTTCCGTGGATGGATCGGTCATTTCGATCCAACGGGAACAGCCAGTGGTGGCGCACAGGATCAGTCCACAGCAGACGAGCGTGCTCAAGCGATGACGATCGAAAGATGGATTAGCGTTCACGATATGCTCCTAGAAATAGAATGAGAAGCCTCCGAACGGCAGGCTCGCATTGAGGCCCAGGTTTGGATACCGGGTGCCGGCGTTGGAAATGTGATGGAACCGATAGCCGACGTTGAACGACAGTTGGGGCGTGAAGAACCAGGAGAGGCCGCCGCCGGCCGTCAAAATGAAATTGAATCGCGCGGATTCTTCGGGAATTTGACCCCCTAGATCGGTGTAGAACGGACCACCGGCGAATTCGACATAGGGTCTCAATCGGCCGGTCCCCTCGAACAGCCATTTGATCTTCGGTGTGAATCCCACTCCGTGCGTCAATTCCGGCTCCTGAAACTGGATATAGACGATTTCGGCGCCCAGCATCAGCTGTCCACGAAGCCAGCGCCAACCGATCGGATCCGTCAGGACCATGGCCCAGGACGGCATCACCGCCGGACCGCTCTGTTTCGTGGTGTGTTGGTCTGTTAGCCGGACGGACAGCAGATAGCCGGCGCTCAGACTGATCTCCTGTGAGCCCACCGTCAGGTGCGGGACAGTATCCTCCGCCTGGCACGACATCCGTAAGAACGAAAGAACGACTGCGAATGTGATCAGAACAGCGATAGGAGAAGGCGTCATTCAGCATCCGGTTGAACCTTTGTCGGCGGAAATGCGAGCCAACAGGAGGTAAACAATCGTGACGCTTCTAAACTAACAGAGATTGTGCGGCTGTCCAGAAAGTGAGGAAATATTGCAGGGAGAAATTAGCACGTTCTTGTTAAGAGCGAATTACGAATATGTAAGATTTACTTCCTAGGACGTTGAATGGGGTTGTCAGCGCCTTCTCGGGCTGTCCGTTTACGCGGGGCGAGCCTCCGCGCGACGGCTCTTGAAGCGCGCCAACGTTTCGGCATCACGCGATGACTCCGAGAGGTTGTACTTCGTATCGATGAGGATGGTCCGCTCAAGGCACGTGATTGCCGACACGAGGTCTCCGCGTCTGCCATACAGGTCCGCCAGCAGCCGGAGGACCGCTGCCTCTCCCGCTTCGACACCTAGCTTGATGTAATGCTCGGAGCCGTTGTTGAGACACCGCTCGGCATTCAGGAGGTCGCCTTGATCCATAAAGCATTGTCCCATCTGGCTGTACGTCACGGCCAAGCCCTCTTCGTTTCCCACCATCCGATGATAGGTCAGGGCTTGGTTGAACGACTCAATCGCATCCTTCCAGCGCCGGCCGCGCGCCTCTTCAAGGGCGATGTTGTTGTAGAGGATCCCAAGAGCCCGGTGGTCCTTTAAGGCCC
>DASUXH010000253.1:0-5855 GCA_036378015.1 Nitrospira sp.
AGCGCGATGATGGGTGGTGGTTGAATCTTCCCCCGCTCGGAGTCGTTTGAAGCAGACACCCCGTGCGATTCCCCTCAATCCTGCCTCCTACGCGGCCCTCAGAAGCGAGATCGCCCATGTGGACGGAGAATCTTCAGGCGATGGAATGCCGGCGCGTTTGGGACCTTCTGGCGCCGTTTGACGATCGAGGCCAAAGTGCAGGACCTACATTTCCATAACACACGACACTCTTTTTCGACGTGGCTCCAAAATCTCGGCGTGCCGTTGGAAGTGAGAGCCACGCTCTTGGGACATCGCATCCGCGGCGCCGGCTCCGATTCACTCGGTGGTGAAACGATAACCAGCCGCTACTCGCATGGCGGCTATGGATGGAATCAGCAGCTCCGCGAAGCCGTGACTGTCCTTCACACCGCACTTTTGTCCTATGGATTGTCCTATGGAGAAGTTGTCGGAGAAGAGTCTTCGACTAAGAAAGTTGTAAACGCCTCTCCAGATGCGGAGAAACGGTGGTGGTCCCAACGGGATTTGAACCCGTGTCTGAGCCTTGAGAGGGCTCCGTCCTAGGCCAGGCTAGACGATGGGACCGAGGTATTCCTGAGGTGGAGGTGCGACTCTACCACACAGGTTTTACGGGGTTCAACGAAGACTAATGGAAAACCGCATCTTATCCGTACGATCAATGAATCAACAACCTACGGCAGCGGAAGTGAGGATTGTCCACAATGGCGAGCCGAGTGTCTGAGCCTCCAGAGGGCTCCGTCCGGCGCGCATCGTCCGTGGGGCTTCGTGACGAAACCGCCGAGATGCCAAGCGAGACGGGCACGCGGAGGTGCAAAGGAGGGAAGGGTACTTGACTAACGAATTTTTCGTTCCGGGCATCTTGACAGAACCGCCTGCTTGGCCTATTTTTTCGCAAGTCACGAAGTTCCAAAGCGATTCCTACCAACGCGCACCTACAAGGTCTGCCTGATGCACAATCCCTTGCACATTGACGCAGATATGGTGAACGCCGACGAAGCCGCCGAGACCGTCGGCGAAATAGAAAGACCGGAAGTCGGACTGGAATTGCACGTCGGCTCCAACATCTTTCGAACCACGAACGGCGTCCTCAAGTTTCAAGGCAAAGAACAGATCGTGTTGGAGGTCCAGTCTGACCCGCCGGCCTTACTGTTGACGATGGATTTTTACGATGAACAGGGCCAGCGCATCGGACATCTGAGACGCAATCACCTGTCTGCCGGAGGAGCGAACCGATTTGCCGTGGGTATGACGGCGCCTTCTGATGCCACCCTCGACGATCCTCTTACGGTCACCGTGTCTGAACGGGCAACGGGCAGTACGGTCATCGAGGTCTACTTGTTTCAACGGCGAAAGATCCGGTTTACGACCGCACATTTTCATACTCATAGAGGCGAATTGGTGTCCATCAGCCCCCACTATTGCCGCCTCGGCACCGGTTTGACGAAATTTGGTGATGTCGTGGAAGGCCGCGGGGGAACCGCGGCGATCGGCTAACCAGCCCGCTTTCTTCCGCCGGCCCAAGGAAAGGCATATCCCTTTGACAGACGGCCGGAGTGCCGTAGAATAGGTCTCATGTCTGAGATCATCAAACCCAGCGTCCAGGCGTTCCTCGTCTGCGACCAAGTCATCGAAGACAGCGTGACCAAGAAAAAGAGCCTGATCGGTTTGTTCACGCATCTGCAGGCCATGAGCTTTCCATTCCAACACCAACAGATGGGCCTGTATTTTTGTCTGACCGACGCCGAAGGCAACTACCAGTTCGACATCGATCTCATCTATCTCAACACCGAACAATTGGTCTGCCGCGCCAGTCTTCCCAACATCGTCATTGCGGACCGTCTGCAGATCTCAGACTTCGGCATCAATATCCCTTCGCTGATCTTTCCCGCGCCCGGCCGCTATGAGTTCCGTCTCCGAATGGAAGGGCACTTGATCGCCCAAAAGGATTTCAACGTCATGCAGATCTCGACCCACCAAACAGCCTGAAGGGCTTTCTTTCTCCTCTCCCTCCCGAGATTGGTCTTCTCCCGCGCGTGGTTCTTATGGTAGAAGTGGTTGGATATCCCGTCATCGCTAGGGGCGCAAGGAGGCTACGGAAGGGCCGTGCCTGAGGGAACGAGTGCATCTAATTTCATCCGCGAGATCGTCGCGGCGGATCATGCGGCGGGGAAACACGAAGGCCGTGTCGTGACCCGCTTTCCGCCGGAACCGAACGGCTATCTCCACATCGGTCACGCCAAATCCATCTGCCTCAATTTCGGGTTGGCCACGGAATATGCGGGCGGCGTTTGTCATCTGCGGTTCGACGACACCAATCCGACGACCGAAGATCCAGAGTACGTCGAATCGATCCAGGAAGATGTACGCTGGCTCGGATTTGACTGGGGAAACCATTTGTACTTTGCGTCGGACTATTTCGAGCAGCTGTACTCGTTTGCCGAACGCCTCATCAAGACCGGTTCGGCCTACGTCGACAGCCTCACGGCCGATGAAATGAGACACTACCGCGGCACGTTGACCGAGCCGGGGAAGAACAGCCCATGCCGCACCCGTACGGTGGACGAGAATCTCGACCTCTTCCGCCGGATGCGTGCGGGCGAATTTGCGGACGGCACCCACGTCTTGCGCGCCAAAATCGACATGGCGTCCCCGAACATCAATCTGCGCGATCCGGTGCTCTATCGGATCCGGCACACGGCCCATTACCGAAGTGGCCGGACGTGGCCGATCTATCCGTCCTATGACTTTGCCCATCCGTTTTCCGACGCGATCGAAGGCGTGACACATTCGGTCTGCACCTTGGAGTTCGACGACCATCGGCCGCTCTACGACTGGGTGGTCGAACGGGCCGGCACCGCCGACCGCCCGCAGCAAATCGAGTTCGCCCGCCTGAATATCAGTCAGGCGGTCATGAGCAAACGAAAGCTGCTGGAGCTCGTGGAGAGCAAACAGGTGGCGGGCTGGGACGATCCTCGACTCCCGACGCTCAAAGGGCTTCGGCGACGTGGCTACACGCCCGAAGCGATTCGGACCTTCTGCGAACATATCGGCGTGTCCAAGCGGGACGCCGTGGTCGAAATGCAGCTGCTCGAGCATTTCATCCGAGAGGACTTGAACAAGCGGGCCGCCCGGGTGATGGCCGTGCTCAAGCCACTCAAGGTGGTAATCGATAATTATCCCGAGCAGGGATCGGAGGAGCTGGAGGCCGTCAACAACCCCGAAGATGCCTCGGCCGGCACGCGTTCGATTCCCTTTTCTCGAACACTCTTTATCGAGCGGGAGGATTTTCTCGAAGACCCGCCGAAAGGTTTTTTCCGGCTCGCGCCCGGGCGGGAGGTTCGCCTCCGCTACGCATACATCATTAAGTGCGTCGGTGTGACCAAGGATCCACAGAGCGGAGAGGTGACCGAGCTGCATTGTACTTATGATCCGCAAACCAAGAGCGGAGGCCCCGATGCTCGGAGGAAGGTCAAGGCGACGATCCATTGGGTTTCTGCGGTCCATGCGTTGGAAGCAGAAGTTCGCCTTTACAACCCGCTTCTGAAGGCGGACCTCGCGGATATGCCGTCGGATCAGGATTGGACGGCCTATCTGAATCCGCAGTCTCTGGAACGCCTCACCGGATGCCTGGTCGAACCAAGTCTGAAATCGGCCAGCCCAGGCTCTCGGTTTCAATTCGAACGATTGGGGTATTTTTGCGTCGACCCAGAAGCCACCCCAGATCTGCCGGTCTTCAATCGCACGGTCTCGCTCAAAGACGCCTGGGCCAGACTCGACAAACGTCAACCATCCAACTGATTTCCGCCTCCCTCATCCAAACGGCTCTAGTTCCGCGAGGTTCGGGTTCCTCTCTTTACAGATCAGCCATCCCTGCTACGCTTGATGTGGCATGCGGGGAAACTAAGATTGCTTTACACAAGGAGCTTGGTTGCTACACTGAACCAGGCTTCCAGGACCGCACGAAGACCGGAAGGAGTCGAAAATGATCGAATGCCGGCAGTACCCACGAGTTCCCGTCGATCTTCAAGTGTATTTTTCCACGACCGGAAATACCTCGATCCGCGAAGGCACCATGTTTGATTTATCGGCCGGAGGATGCGCCGTCACGAGCATGACCGCCGTGAAAGCCGGGGCAGCGGTTCGCATCCTTATTCGAGCCACGGATCTGGGATCACCGATCACGATCGAGTCGGCGGCGGTACGGTGGAGTAAACACGGCGAATTTGGGGTCGAGTTTCTCGGTGTTTCGGAAGTCGATCAGAACCGGCTGTACCGCCTGCTTCATGCCAAAATCTCTTATCCCATCCGCCCCAGCTGAAGGCTTCCTCCAACGGGTATGGTAAGATCCGGGATGCCCTGCCCGATCTGCCAGCGATCAACCACTTGGGAACGCAACATCTGGCGTCCATTCTGCTCAGAGCGCTGCCAACTCACCGACCTCGGCACTTGGGCGGCCGAGCAATATCGTGTTCCCGGCCCAAAGCTCTTGATGGAACTTCCCACCGAAGCGGCGCAGGAAGCAGACCCGGACGCCGGTGAGCGATCGAAAGACTAAGCGCAACCCTGTCCAGTTCTCCATCTCTTAAAAACGACGGCACATGATTTTCGTCGGCGTTGCGGACAGCCGCTCGCCGTCTAGAATCTGGCCTAACTTCTGCAGGGGCCCTAAGACCGCGAGACGAATACTCGCCAATATCAGTGATTTAGACTCCGGTCTGCCCTAAGAGGCCTAGAAAGTGGAGACAGGTCATCCCGAAGTGGGACAAGTCGTCTCCCCACGAAGGAGTGCTTATGCCTAAAGAAAAGACCCCTGAGAAGGCGCGTGAAAAGAGCCGTAAAGTCACCAAGCCCACAAAGACCACAAAATCCAAAGACGGTACAGGCAAAGCCAGCGCCGGCAAGCCTGAGGAGGCTGATTTAACCCAACGACGAACCCTCGTCGTAGACGTCGGAGGCAGCGGGATCAAGGCCACGTTGTTGAACGATCTTGGAAAGTCGGTGAGCGAACGGTTACGGCGGGAATCCCCTTCTTCTGGGATGCCGGGGGCGGTCATGGACATCATTGTAGCCTTGGCCACTCAATTGGAACCGTTCGATCGAATCTCGGTCGGCTTCCCCGGCGTGGTCATCAATGGCATCGTCAAGCAAGCGCCGAACTTGGCCAAGGAATGGCAAGGATTCAACATTGCCGAGGTGTTGCAGGCACGATTTAAGAAACCCAGTCGCGTCGCCAACGACGCTGACGTCCAAGGTTTCGGCGCAATCGCCGGCACGGGGGTGGAGTTAGTCGTCACGCTGGGAACCGGCGTTGGCACGTCGCTGTTTGTCGACGGCCGCCTCGTTCCCAACCTCGAAATCGGCAGAGACAAATTGAGGAATTCGGCGTTGCAGAAAGTGGGCAAGAGGAGGTGGAACAGGCGTCTGTTGAGATTCATTACACGCCTGGACGAAATCTTTCACTTCACCAAGTTATATGTCGGCGGCGGCAACTCGAAGGAGGTCGATGTCTCGCTGCTCCCCGCCAACGTCACGATCATTTCCAACCTCAATGGACTGAACGGAGGCATCGCCCTATGGCGCGAAGAACCGAAGACGGCCGGCGCTTCCGCCATGGATGTGCACGGAAACGGTCAATTATTGGCCGCTTGAGGAAAAGAGACGAGTAGTGGCTGGGGGACTAGGAATCGAACCTAGGTAGCCAGCTCCAAAGGCTGGCGTCCTACCGCTAGACGATCCCCCAGCGCGGTACGACTCGGAAGGCGCATGGATGCGGATGCGGAGAATGGTTGGCTGGGGGACTAGGAATCGAACCTAGGTAGTCAGATCCAGAGACT
>DASUXH010000254.1:0-3023 GCA_036378015.1 Nitrospira sp.
GAGCCACCTCATGCCTCCGGCTCGGAAGCCAGTGGCTCTCAAGGGTTTTTCGGCTCCAGGCGCTTTGCCCTGCCTCAACTCTGGGGTGTACGTCCGGCTATTTCTGGAGGAGGCCCTAGTTAGTCCACATAAAGAGCGCAGTGTAGCGTGAAGGTATGGAAATCGAGAGATCAATCCTGATGTGTGCGTCGTGCTGGCGGATTCAGCCACTGACTGATGACTTGGGCTCTGAGTTAGATCAGTGGCTTGACCCGACCATCTTTATGGCGCGCGGACAGCTGGGATCAGACCGATATGACATTGTAGACGCCTATTGTGATCCCTGCCTGATGGAAATGGCGCTTCGGGACCAGCGTGCCCTGGCCCAAGCGGCGGAAGAGCGGACCAACGCCTGAAAGGACGTCATGAGCCTGCCTGCAGGGAAATGGTTGCCATGGATGGTTGTCGCAGCCCTCGCGGTCCCGGCTTCCTCTTTCGGCCAAGACACCCTCTGGAATACATGGAGGCAGGGCGGCCTGAAAGCGCTTCATGAAGGACGGATGGCCGATGCGGAGCGGTTGCTCATAGCCGCATTGGAGCAAGCGGAAAAGTACGGCTTGGAGGATTTGCGGGTGGCCGATGCGGCCAACGATTTGGCCGTCGTCTATGCCAACTCAGGGAAACCGCTCGAAGCCGAGCTCCTCTTCAGCCGTGCCTTGGTCATTGGTGAAAAGGGTCTTGGAATAGATCATCCTGGCGTCGGCGCTACCATTCAAAACCTCGGCATCTTATACACTACCCAGGAGCGTTATCGGGAAGCTGAGCCGCTCCTCAAACGTTCGCTGGCGATCAATCTCAAGGAATACGGCGGAAACCATGTGCGGACAGCGCTTTCGTTGAAAACACTGTCCAGCTTTTACGCCATCCAAGGGCAAATGGGAGAGGCGGAACGTCTCATCCAGAAATCCTTGTCCATTTTGGAGGAAACCCGGGTCACTCAGGGTGATCCGCAGTTCGTCTCTACGCTGGAAGTCCTGGCCGCAATTCTCCGCAATACGAATCGCGAACGCGAGGCACTCGAAGTCGAGGGCCGGCTGAAAACAGCCCAGGACACGGCCGTCTACCGGTGATGAAGAGATCGGATTTCAGATCCCAAAATGTGCAGTGTGACGTATGAGATTTGGTTCCGGTGCAGAGGGTCCTGACGAAAGGAGTCCACTATGCTAAGTTGGGCTGTCACATTTCTCGTTGTGGCGATTATCGCAGGCCTGCTGGGCCTGTCCGGCGTCGCCGGAACGGCCACGCAGATTGCGTACGTCTTGTTCGTGGTGTTCCTGATATTCGCTGCGGTCAGCTTCGTCATGGGACGGCGCCCTCCCGTGACATAACAAACGGCTGTCCCTTAATCCTTTCATCCCTCACACTGCATGCTCGGGACGAGTATTTCCCGAGCATTGCCTATTGGAGGAATCACTATGACGATGTGGTTACCCGGTCTCATCCTAGGCGTTTCGATGCTGTTCGCTCATTCCACGGCCGAGAGCGCGATGCAAGAAGCCAAGCACTTCGTTGTGGATATCATCTCGATCAATGGCGAGGAGTTCACGATCAAAGACGAAAGCGGCAAGGAGGCGACCGTTCATGTCGGAACTGAAACCGAAAAATTCGGCCAATTTCAGACGGGCGACCGGGTCGACGCCTGGATTTACCCGAATGGCCAGGCGAAAACTCTCATGATTATCCGCAAAGCATCAATCATCCAAGAGGAAAAGGAACAGCAGAAACAGCGCGAGGCTCAACAGCGCGCGGAGGCCCAACCGCAACAGACGCCTTCCCCTGCCGGCAAGTAGGCGGCCAAGCCCCCGTCATTCTGTCAATGATAGTGCGCCCGGCGCCGGCCTCCATTGAGGCCGGCGCCGGGAGTTCAACAAGAGGACTGGATTCTTTCCCGAAAGAACAATTGCATGAGGGGAATGTCTAACGCGCTCCTAACGAAACGACGCGTCCATTGAACATTCGACATTGCTCTTTCGTGTCACGGCCCCGATGGTTTCGTACAGGTGATCTGCCGCGCTTTCCTTGGTAAGGAATGCGGCAGCGCCGGCCGCTTTCATCGATTTGACGATGTGTTCGGCCTCATTGACCGACAGGCCGACCACGTAGATGCTCGGTGACTCTTGCCGAATCCGTCTGGTCGCCTCGATACCGTCAAGTCTCGGCATGTTGACGTCCATCACGATCAAATCAGGCTTGAGCAGGCGAGTCAGCGTAATGGCCTCTTCCCCGTCCCCCGCCTCGGCAATGATGTCCAGATTGGGATATCCATCCAGAATGCTTCGAAGCCCTTGGCGCACCATCGCGTGGTCGTCCACAAGCAGCACCCGCACGGGCCGATCGAGAATGTTCTGCTGCGCAGGAGGCGGCGTCACCCCTATCGGTTGCGCGGTGAGCGTCGTCCGATCTGCGCCGTGACCCTCCTCCGCGACAGCGGCGGCCACCGTGACCCCAAGCGTGACGGTCGTGCCGGCTCCAGGTCGCGACTCGAACTCCATCCATCCGTCGATCGCTTCCATCCGCTCTCGGATGCTGAAGAGACCGAACTTGTCTCCCTTCGATTCTCGAATGGCGACCGGATCGCAGCCGACACCCTCATCGTGTACGATAATCTTGACCTTATCCGGACCGTCCTCAATCATCATGACTGACGCGCGGTCGGTCCCAGCATGCTTTAGCACGTTGAACAGCAGTTCGCGCACGCATTGAAACAGCAGCGTGGTGTGGTCTTCGGAGAGCGGCGGAGTTGACGACGGCACATCCACGTGCACGATGAGGCCTTGCTGTTCCATCCGATCCCCCAACCAACGCAAGCCTGCTGCCAATCCGAATTGCCGAAGAGTAGGCGGCATGAGTTCCGCCACGACCGTGCGCGTATAGGTGAGGCTCTGATCGATCAGTTGGTCCGCCTCCTGCAACGCCGCGCAGGCGGCATGCGGGGCGATCATCTGAGACACATGGTTCAACTTCAGTCTGGTCACGACCAACAT
>DASUXH010000255.1:0-10563 GCA_036378015.1 Nitrospira sp.
GATGGGAGCCGTATCCTAGAGGGCCTGACCGCCGCTGTCAATTCTTAGGTTGTAGGAATCGTCAGCGTGACGATAGTTCCCTCTGTCAGGACAGAAGTGATGGCGAGGCGGCCGCGGAGTTTTCTGGCTCTCGCCTGCATGTTCTGCAGACCCATGCCCTGCGTCAGCCGCCGCGACGGGGAAAACCCGCACCCGTTATCGGTGACTTGCAGGCGGATCTTGTTGCCGTGTCGCTCCAGCGTCACCATCCGCTTGTCGGCCTTCGTATGGCGAATGCTGTTGCTAAGCGCTTCCTTGGCGATGGCCAACAGATGGGTGCGCTGTTCGGAGGACAACCGCAGGCCGACGGCATCGTCAACGGCGACGGCGATTTGTCCCGCGCCGGTCGCGACGAAGGATCCGGCCAATGTCCGAAGCGCGTCGCCGACGGTCTGCTCGAGGAACACCGGGGGTACGACATGTGAAATAAAGGTCCGGACCTCGCGGATCACCTGGTTCAGCTGGCCGACGGACTGTTCAAGTCGCTTGGCATTCGTCCGCGAGATCCGCTGGATGCGCTCTCTCGTGAGTTCCAATCCCATGCCGACGGCATACAGAGACTGCAGGAGGTTGTCATGAAGGTCCTGGCTGAGCCGCTCTCTTTCCTCGAACGCCTGGCGGACGGCCGACTCGCTGCGCCGCAGCGCTTCTTCCGCCCGTTTCTGCTCCGTGATGTCCGTGCCGATCGTCACGAGACACTGTTTGCCGTTGAGCACGATCACTTCCGTCGAGGCCAAGAAGCGCCGGATTTCCCCTCCCTTCGATTTGAGCGGGACCTCGAGGTTTCTGATGCTGCCCTTGGTCTTGAGACGCTCGATGAATTGATGCCGAGCTTCAGGATGAGGCCAAATGCCCAGGACGGACGTCGTCTGACCAATCACCTCTTCACGCGTATAGCCGAATGCGGACAGCGCCGCATCGTTGATGTCCAGGCATATGCCGCTCTCCAGATCGGTGATGCCGATTGGATAGGGGCTCGACCGAAACGCCTTGCTGAAACGCTCCTCGCTCGCGCTCAGCTCTTCCTCCGCTCGCTTGAGGTTGGATTGATCGACGAATAGTCCGATGGCCGTCGACACGTCTCCGATGTCCGAACGAACGAAGACGGGCCAGAGCAAGAGATCCAACAACGTGCCGTCCTTGCGCCGTCGGCGCAACTCGATCGGCCCGTGCACTTCTCCCCGCAAGCCCTTCTCCCAGAGATCGTCGGCGGACGCTGCTTCATCCTCTGGGACGTACGGTAGCTCGCGGCCCAGCACTTCTTCTTCGGTCCAGCCGAACAATCGCGTCGCGGCCTGATTCCAGCTCGTCACCCGGGCATGGAGATCAAGGCTCACAATCGGCAGCGGAGATGCGTGGACGAGAGTTTGAAGCAGTCGCGTCGTTCTTGCCAGGCCGGCTTCCGCTCTCTTGCGATCGTCGATGTTTTGAACCACGGCAATAAAGTAGGCCGGCGCGCTGGTCGCGTCGCGGACGAGCGACACGGTCATTTCGACCCACAGCCAGACCTCGTCGCTTCGGTGCCAACGCGTTTCCATGGAGAAGGACGGACGTTTCCCTGCGAGCAGTTCCTTGAGATGAGCTTGCGTCACGAAGAGATCGTCCGGATGGACGAAGTCCTGGCACCGGCGCCGCAGCATGGTCTTGGAGGAATAGCCCAGCGTTTCACACAGCCGCGGGTTCACGCGCAAAAACTGTCCGTTCACGCTTAATTGCGCGATGCCGACTCCGGCATGCTCGAACAGCGCCCGCCAGCGCTCTTCACTTTCCCTCATGTAGTCTTCCGTGAGGCGCCGCTCGGTAATGTCTTCACAGACGACCAGAGAGAGAATCTGTCCCGTATGATCCATCACCGTTTGCGCCCGCTCCTTGACCCAGAGGGTGGTTCCGTCCTTTCTTACTTTCTGTATCTCCCACTGAAACACTTTCATGAGACTGGCGGTACAAACCTTCAGCTGGCCCAAGACGGCGGCATGGTCCTCTGGGTTGAAAATCTTGAGGACCGACTGGCCGATCAATTCATGGGGTTGGTAACCCAGATGGGTGGCGCCGAACTGGTTGACCGACACGACCGTGCCATCCGGCGACAGTGTGAAATACATCGTGGGATTGTTGTCGTAGAGCAGCCGGTAGCGGGCCTCGCTGTCCTGCAGGGTGGACTCAACTTCGAGACGGCGGCGGGTTTCCTCCTCCAAGGCGACCAGGTTTTGATGGTCGCTGATCGGAGCGCCGTTCTGCGGCACGCCGGTCGGCGTGTGCTCGACGTCGGCTTCGGCGGCTTCTGCAGATATCGATGTGCGGTCCGCTGGAGGGATGGCCATCTGTTCCCTTCTTGGGGGTATCGGCACGTCTGCCCCAGTAGCATAGGGCCGTCAGCGGGAGAAATTCCAGTGTCATGTGGCGGTGTAGACGAGACAGGGAGGTCAAGCGAGTTCGCGGCGGAGCTGCCGAACCACACGCTCGCTGAGGCCGGCTTCCCTCAAGGCCTCCTCGCTGGCTTGGGCGAGGTTCGCCAGGCTGCCGAATCGCTTCAACAGCTTCGTGCGCGTGATCGAGCCGATGCCGATGATCTGGTCCAACTGTGAGGCGACCAGCGTTTTGCCACGCAGTGTCCGATGGAATGTGACGGCAAACCGATGGGCTTCGTCGCGAATCCGCTGCAGCAGATGTGTTGCCGGCGAATTCGCCCGCAACACGATCGGATTCTTCCGGCCTGGCAGATAGACCCGCTCGTCTTTCTCTCCCTTCGCCTTGGCGAGACCAATAACCGCCAGCTCCGGGTGTCCTGCTTCCTGAAGGGCGGCCCGGGCGGATGCGAGCTGGCCGATTCCGCCGTCGATCAGCACCAGATCCGGGCGGGCGAGGGTTTCCATTCCGGCGTATCGCCTCCTCACGACCTCCTGCATGCTGGCGAAGTCGTTGGCGCCTTCCACGCCGGCGATCTTAAAGCGGCGGTAGTCGGATTTCTTCATCCGTCCGTCTTCCCAGACGACCATTGATGCCACGGACTGGTTGCCCATCGTGTTGGAAATATCGAAGCCTTCGATGCGCCGGGGCGCCGTTTCCAAGCGCAGCACGCGTTGCAATTCCTCGCCTGCCTGCCGATCCAATTCCTCGTTGCGCAGGTGTTCGGCGAGCGCCGCCGCAGCGTTTTCTTCGGCCAAGAGGACAAGCTGATGCTTCCTGCCGCGTTCAGGCGCCAGGACGTGCACGGTTTCGCCCCGTTGGTCTGACAGCCAATGCGCCAGGAGTTCGGCATCGGCAATGTCCACCGGTATCAGCAGTTCGCGGGGAGGCTGCCCCTCCTTGTTATAAAATTGTTCGACGGCCGACCGGACGAGTTCTTCGTCGGTGGCATCGGCGGATTCGAGCCAGAAAAAGTCCTTGCGGCCGATCAGCAGGCCGCCGCGCACGAACAAAATTTGCAGATCCACGGAAGTGCCGTGGCGGGCGATCCCGATGACATCCTGATCGATGGAAGCCGTTTGCGTGATGCGCTGCCGTTCGAGCGTGCGTTCAATTTTAAATATCCGGTCCCTCAACCTGGCGGCCTCTTCGAACTCTTCCCTCGCGGCGGCGGCGTCCATTTGCGAGCGGAGGTCGTCGACAAGTTCTCTGTCATGCCCTTCCAGGAACTGGCGCACCTGCCGGACAATGCGATGGTACTCCTCCTGCGTTTGCTGTCCCGTGCAGGGGGCCATGCAGCGCTTGATCTCAAATTCGATGCATGCGCGTTCGGCCGTTCCGTCGATGTCGATCGTGCAGGTCGCGAGCGGAAAGACCTTCTTGATGACCTTGAGCGTTTCCCGCAGCGCGCCGGCCGGCGTATAGGGGCCGTAGTACAGAGCGCCGTCTTTCTGTACCCTGCGGACGATGGAGAGCCGGGGAAAGCGGTCTTTGACGGGCAGGCGAAGATACGGATACTGCTTGTCGTCTCTGAGCACGACATTAAAGCGCGGGCGGTGGCGTTTGACGAGGTTGCTCTCGAGAATCAGCGCCTCCAATTCGGAGCGCGTGACCATCGTTTCGAGATCCGCGATGTGGCTGACGAGCAAGGCCGTTTTGGGGGTGTGGTCGGCGCCCTTGAGGAAGTAGGATCGCACGCGGTCGGCGAGCCGGGCGGCCTTGCCGATATAGAGCACCTCGCCGGCCTGATCCTTGAAGAGATAGACACCGGGCTGATCAGGCAGGCGGCTAAGTTTGGATTCAAGTGAAACAGTCATTGGTCACTGGTTAATTCAGAATCAGCGGACTGAGTCCACTGTCGATTGCCGGGACAGATTATTCTACTGCGGGATGAGAAAAGAGGCTACGAGCCCCCGTGAATGCTCGTTGGGTCAATGATCTGATGGGATATCTTGTGACTGTTGGCCAATGACCATTGACTCTTATCGGAGGGAGTGTACGAACGAAGCGCTGAGACTACCCCGTGCCACCTCGGCCACCGGCCCTTTCATGGTGAGGCTGAAATCGGGGGCAACCTCGATCGTAAGCGTGCCGCCCGGCATCCGGACGGCCACGGGGCTGGTGACGAGGCCGAGACGGACGGCCGCGCAGGCAGCCGCACAGGACGACGATCCGGACGCTTGCGTCTCTCCTGCGCCTCGCTCCCAGATCAGAATCGTCAATTCTTTGGCGCCGGTCGGAACCGCCAATTGCACGTTGGTCCGCTTGGGAAAAATCGCGTGATGTTCGAGCGCCGGTCCGAGCGTCAGCAGGTCTTCCCGAGACCACGAGGCTCCGGCCTCCTTGAACAGCACGCAGTGCGGATTGCCTACGCTGACGCCGGTGAACCTCAAGGCACGTCCGACCGCTTCGATCGGCTGCTCGATCAATTCCTTGACCGCGAGTGTACAGGGCAAGGCGGAGGGCGTAAATGTCGCCCGTCCCATTTCGACGGTGACGGAACCGGCGTCGCCCCGCCGGTCGAGATGTAGATCGATCGTCACGAGCCCGCCTTTGGTCTCGACGGTGAAATGCGTCTTCTTGGTTTTCCCTGTCGCATGAAGGTAACGGGCAAAAATCCTGAGGCCGTTGCCCGACTTTTCCGCTTCGCTGCCGTCGGGGTTGAAGATGCGGAGGCCGAAATCCGCTTTTGTCGAAGGCACTGCGGCCAAGATGCCGTCGCTACCCAGTCCCCAGTGACGATTGCAGATCGCTTCGATTGCGGGTGGCGTAAGCTTAAAGCTCAATTCCTTCGGATCCATGACAAGGTAATCGTTGCCCAAGCCGTGTCCACGGAAAAACCCATTTCTCATGCGAAACTCCTATGGAAGTTCCGGCTGGTTTAATCCGGTCGACGGTTAATAGTCAATGGTCAATAAATGAGTCGCTAAGCGGTACGGCTGCTTCACCAACACGCTTGATCGGCGAATGACCGTTGACCATTGAACGGCCCGTCAGACGATCGTGACGCCCGCCGACCGCTCGATCAATTCAACTTCATAGCCGTCTGGCGCATCGATGAAGATGAAACGGCTGCCTGAAGAGGTCGCGGTGGGACCGTCCGTGATGCGGATGCCTTGTTCCCGAAGGGCTGTAATTGTCGCGTCGAGGCTTTCCACCTGAAAGGCGAGATGCACGAGATCTTCCTGCACCTTGACGGGTCCGCTCGGGGGGAAACTGCAGAGTTCAATCAGCTCGTCGCTGTTGGGAACGCGCAAGAACGCCAGATGGGATCCGCGCGGCGACACCTTCCGTTCCAGCACTTCCAAACCCAGCACCCTCGTATAGAACGCGATGGTTTCGTCCATGTCGCTGACGCGCATGCGAGTGTGTAGCAGCTTTTTGACCCTTAGATCAGTCATTATTGACCCTCTGATCTAGCCGGTCCGGCCGTTTTTCGGAGAAGGATTTCCGCGCTGCCGGGAATCAGAAAATTCGGCATCGGGCCGATTTCCTGAAACCCCTGTTTGCGATAGAAGTCGCGGGCCCCGGTGTTGAAGTCTGACACGCAGGCAAACAGGTTTTTGGTTCGGGCAAACACCAGCGCTTCCACATGTGAGAGCAATTGCTTGCCTGTCCCCTGGTGTCTCGCCCAGCCGGCCACGCCCAGTAATTCCAAGTAATCGCCGAGAAGAAATTTCTGTCGAACGATTGCTATGCCGGTGACTTGCCCTGCGGTTTCGGCGACAAAACTTTCGCGGTTTTGCGGAATAGGGCAAAAAATCCGGCTCCAATCTTTGTGGCCGTAGCCGAGGGTCTTCCAGGGATCCGAATCGGCCAGCAACCGTATGACCGTCTCCCGGTCGTCCGGCTGCATCGGTCTGATCGTCTGTCCGTTCATCGGCTCGGTTTGCAGGAGAGGAGATCGCTCACCGTGGCCGGCGTAAGTCCCTTGCGCGGCAGGACCTCCGCCGTCAGACGTTGCACGACCTGCCGCGTGTGCTTCCCCTTCCCGTTGGCATGCAGCACCACAATGCTGCCCGCTTTGACCCGTTTTTCGATGCGAGCCACGATCTGGTCGGTCGACAGAGTCGGATCGGGGTCGCCGGACTCGATATTCCACTGAATGAACCGAAGTCCCAGTGCCCTGACGACATCCACGGTGACGTCATTATATTCCCCGAACGGAGGACGAAAGAGGACGGCCTCATGGGCATAGTGTTCGCTCAACAGCTTGACCGGACCGGTGATTTCGTTGCGTTGTTCATCCGCATTATGCATGGGAAGATGCGCGTGCACCTCGCCGTGGGTGCCCACCTCGAAAAAGCCTATTCCCAGCAGTTCTTCGACCTCAGGGTCATGTTTGGCGATCCATTGACCTGACATAAAGAATGTCGCTGGAATTTTATGCTCGATGAGATAGTCGACGAGCGCCTTGTCGTAGCCCCCTCCCTTCCGAACGGGGCACAGATCGAACGTCAACGCGACCGAGTGACAGACCGGCGGACCTGAGCGGACGACCTGGGCCAAGATGGGAGTGAATGCGAGTGAAACCAGGAGGGCCGAGGCAGCGAATATCCCAAGGCAACTGCGCAGCATGCTCTTTAGTATACCCGAAGACCGCGGCTGCAAAATCCGCAAAATGTCCTTGAGTTAGCGGGCGGTTGACGGCCGGTTCGGCGCATTGCTACTGTGAATGCATGTTGAATGCACCGGCTTGGGAAATCGGTCGTGCGCTAGGCATTCCGATTCGCGTGCACGCGTCCTGGTTCCTCGTCTTTCTCTTCGTGACCTGGTCGCTGGCGACTGGCTACCTCCCCGATGCCTTACCGGGCCTGTCGGATTCCCGCTATTGGGGCATGGGGGCGATTGCGGCCGTGCTGTTGTTTTGTTCGGTGCTCCTCCACGAACTCGGTCATTCGTATGTCGCCCAGCGCTACCGGATCCCTATCGGCCAGATCACCCTGTTCTTGTTCGGCGGCGTCGCGCAGATGCGGGCCGAGCCCCCGAGCCCAAAAGCCGAATTCCTGATCGCGATCGCAGGACCGGCGGTCAGCTTTGCGCTCGGCGCGTTCTCGCTCGGCCTGGCGGCCGCATCCGAGTGGTGGCCTCTGCCATCCGGGGGACAAGGATTCGCCGTGCTCGGCGGACTTCTGGGATTGGTAAACGTCCAATTGGGCCTGTTCAATCTGATTCCGGGATTCCCTCTGGACGGCGGCCGGGCGCTTCGCGCCGGGCTCTGGGCGTGGGGCAAGGATTTTCACAGCGCGACGAGCCGAGCGGCATTGGCAGGCTCGGGGTTCGGTGTGGCGCTGGCCGGGTTTGGCGCTTTGTTGCTCGGAGGCGCGATCGGCGGTTTCTTCGATCCCTCGAACGCGAGCAACGGAGGCTGGCTCATGTTCATCGGCGCCTTTCTCTTCGGCGCGGCATGGAGCACCAGAAAACAAGTGACGCTTCGCATGGCCCTCGCCGGCACGTCGGTCCGCGATGTCATGGTGCGCGCCGTCGTGACGATGCCATCGGAGCTGAGTCTTCAGACGGCGGTCGACGACTTCTTCGTGGCCTACGGCTACGGCGGATTTCCGGTCATGGATGACGGACGGGTGGTCGGCGTCATCACCGTCGAGGATGTGCAGGCCGTTCCTCAAGGGTTATGGTCCTGGCGGACCGTGGAAAATGTGATGCGGCCTGCGTCCACCGGCCTGTTCATTGGCCCTGACGCGTCGATGATGCAGGCGCTGGAAGGCATGGTGAGGACCGGCTACGACCGACTCGTGGTGGTCGATGCCGAGCGTCCGGTCGGACTCGTCACGCGATCCGCCGTTGCGCAGTTTCTCCAATTACATAAAGCGTGAACCATCAGAAGCTTCGCGCGGCCGGGTTGCTCTCCGCACACGAAAGTTGAAACACGAAACGGTTTCGCGGTTGACGCTTCGCGGATCAATCCGCGCGGGCGGCGCTGATGTTCTGCGCGATGGCGATGCGCACCAGGTGGACGACGAGCAGGAATCCGTACACCACGCAGAAAAATTTGAACGTGACGCGGTAGAAGTCCATGAGAATGATCGGCAGACAGAGGGCGAACAGGAGGCTGGCGATCAGCGTCACGAAGGTCAAGCGCCGGCAGAATTCGTAGGATGCTTCCTTCCCGATCGGTTTCAAGGCCCGGGCATACCGTTCGGCGCGTTGAAGCCGCGCATCGTTCAACAAAGACGAGCTGGCCCCCCAATACCTCAAGTAAAAATATCCGGCCAGAATAATGGCCCACGGCATAGCCCACAGGGACCAATAGGCCGCATCTCCATAGGTCTCGCTGCTCACGAGCGTGGCAAAAGATGGCGCGTAGAGCAGTCCCAGCACCAGTGGAAGCACGCGCTCGTCCTGAGGCCGTTCTCCGTCCGGACCCCCGTGAATCAACTCTCGCTCGAACAAGGGATAGCCGTACTTGAGCACGACCAGCGCAATGGCCGCGCTCATCGTCTTGTCCGGCACATAGCGCACCCAGGTCTGAAACCAGTTCACGACCCACCAGCCGACGTGTTCTCCCAGGGTCAGGCCGAACAGGGATTCAAGATACTGACGGACCATCTGTTCCCATTGCAGCACGCGGGCGTGCAGCGTTTCGGCGACATCCGGGTTCAACGCAAACGTCGAATGTTCGTTCAGCGCTGCCTGAACGAAGATGCCGGGAATGCTCATGACGGCTGCCCCGACCACGCCGAAAATGTACAGGAACCAGGCGTGCGACAGTGCCGAGCTCTTGCCCGTTCTCAAGTATTTTTGAAATCCGCCCTGTCTCGCCATCCACCCCCAATAGATGGCGCCGGTCATGCTGACCAGCGACCAGGGAAAAATCATCACGTCCCCTCCGGACTCGGGGAACAACAGCCAGTTGACGACAGAGTTGGAGAGAAGGGCCACGATCGCTCCCCACCACGGGCCGAGCAAAAATGCCACGAGCGCCGTGCCGGTCATGTCGAGATAGAGGATGCTTTCCAGGTGCCGGCTCAAGGTGAGGCCGACATAGTTGAGCAGCAGACCGGCCGCGACGATGACGCCGGTTTCATACACCAAGAGATAAGAGGTGCCGCGGAACGGTCTGGCGGAAAAGAAATCAATGGTTGGCCCGCTGTCCTGCGTTTGCCGCTCCTGTTGGGCCGAAGCCTTCCGATCTTTGCGAGAGCCCAATCGATGCTGAATATCGATCAGCTTTTCCATGACCGTCAGCAAGGCGGCGATGAAGCCGGCGAGTGTTCCGCCCAGCATCAACAGTTCTTTTCCGAGGTCTTCAGACATACCTGGATCTCCTTGTTCAGGCGCCTATTTTAGCGGCGAAGAGAGGTCTCGGCCAGAAAAAGCCAAGAAGCCAACAGGCTGGAAATCAGCGACTGACGGGGGCTGGCGGTGAAGCAATGTCGGATTGAAGGAAGCCGGCTGCCGCCGCGGCTTGCGCTCGCTGTTGAAGCGCATGGGCAAGCACTGCTCCCAGAAGAAAGAGCAGCGCGGAATAGTAGATCCAGAGCAGCAAGAGGATGACTTCGAGCAGCGATCCGTACAGTTTCGTATAGACGGTGGCGTATTCGTTGTACGTGACGAAGATCAGTTTTGCTGCGACCCACAGCAAGCTGAACGTCAATGAGCCGATCATGGCCTCACGCCATTGAGGCCGCCGACGAGGGACATAACGGTACAACGCGCCGACCGTGAGGAAGGCCATCAAGAAGGGAAGGGTATACGCCAGAAACACATCATGCGCGGCGAGGGCGATCAGATCGAGCCCCCAAAGGTGGGGCGCATAGGCGGTGATCAGATTCACGGTTTCGGTTGCCACATAGGAGAGGATCAAGAGAATTCCGACGACTCCCTGAGAAGCGACCGCAATTGCGGTGGAGACCAGGGGATGGCGCTTCCAGGTGCTGTCGAACACGACGTTGAGCGCATAATCCACCTCGTAAAAAACCAGCGTCCCGAACCAGGCGAAGGACAGAAACACGAGCCAGCGAACCGTATCCAGTTCGCCGATCCGCTGGAATTCCTCCGCGAGGCGTTCTCCGAGACTGGGCAGAAACCCCTTGAGAAAGGTCAACAGGACTTGCCCGCCGATCACGTCATGACTCACGATGAAGCTCACGCCGTACA
>DASUXH010000256.1:0-3579 GCA_036378015.1 Nitrospira sp.
CTATTCCGAGGGAAGGCGCGCTGCATTCTCTGTCACAACGGTCCGAATTTCACTGACAACCAGTTCCACAATCTGGGAGTCCCTCAGGCAGGCCCGCTCAAGGAAGATCTTGGCCGTTACCTCGTCACGAGGGCGCAACAAGATAAGGGCGCATTCAAGACACCAACACTGAGAAGCATCGTCGAAACGGCCCCGTACATGCACGATGGCGTGTTTAAGACGCTCGAGGAAGTCCTCGACTTTCTCGATGCGGGAGGTGGAAGCAATCCCAACCTGAGTTCCTTGATGAAACCGTTGGCGTTGACATCGGAAGAAAAGGGAGACTTACTGGAATTTTTGAAAGCCCTGACTGGAGCCCCGCTCAAAGTGAACGTGCCAAAGCTGCCCAAATAGCGGCGTCACTACTCCTGAATGTGGTGTTGCCGATGATTGAGTCGACCTTTTGCTTCTTGCCAGGCGTTGGTTCAACAACCGAACGTCGACTGTGGGCTCAGGGATTCTTCACCTGGGCGGATTTCCTTTCGGCGCCCTCGATCGCCAACATCGCGCCAGGAAGGAAGGCGGTCTATGACGCGGAGGTCGAGAAGGCCGTCCAGCAGTATGCCGCAAACAACGCACGGTATTTCGGTGTCGTTCTACCTCTGCGCGAGCACTGGCGTCTGTATGACTGGCTGCGCTCTCGAACGGTATATCTGGACATCGAGACCGATAGTTTCGGCCAGATCACCGTTGTCGGGCTTTATGGCCATGGACAGATGATCTCTTTTGTCCGCGGCGAGTCCTTGAATGCCGTCAAGCTCGCAGACGCACTCCGTCAATATGACCTGCTTGTTACGTTTTGCGGTTCGACGTTCGATCTTCCCATGCTGTTGGGACAGTATCCGGATCTTCCGCTTGATCAGCCGCACTTGGATCTCTGTCTCCTTGGCCGGCGACTGGGATACCACGGTGGGCTGAAAGCGATCGAGCGGCAATTGGGCATCAATCGAGGACAGGATTTGGATGGGATGAACGGGAATGACGCCGTCCGGTGCTGGAACCGATGGCGGCACCGCCGTGAACAAACAGCCCGCAGGCGGCTGCTCTGCTACAACGAGGCGGATTGCGTCAATCTGCAACCGTTAGCCGACATGTTCTACCGCTTGATGGTTCAGTCAACCAGGCCTTCTTCGACCGCGTAGCGGATCAGTTCGACCAAATTCCTCACGCCCAACTTGTGCAGCAGTCTCGCCCGGTAGGTGCTGACCGTTTTTTCATTGATATTGAGCTCCTTGGAAATCTCTTTCCGGCTTAAGCCTCGAACGAAGAGTGCCAGTACCTGGACTTCGCGGTCCGAAAGCAGCGGCTGAGATACCATCAGTTCCCGCGGCTTCTTGACAGCCCCGCCTTCGAGCGTTGTCTTCACCATGTCGATCAGATCTCGTGGCGGACGTTCTTTCGAAAGGTAGGCCACCGCGCCGGCGCGCAACGCTCGCGCCGCATACTGTCGCTCGGAATAGAGGCTGAAGACGATGATGGGGATTTCCGGGCGTCTGACTTTTGTTTTCTTGATGATGTCGAGGCCGTTCTGCCCCGGCAAATTGATATCGAGTACGACGAACGACCACGGGTAGCCGCAAACCTCTTCGAGCAAGCCGTCTTCCCCGGAGGAGTCCTTGATCGTAACCGAAGGAAAGGCTCGTTGAAGCAATTCCTTGATCCCATCGCGTACAATGGGATGGTCGTCCACCACGAGCGCTTGTTTCATCACTCCTCGCGAACCGGTGCCGGCCTTTTTGCCCTCGCATGTTTCGACATAGCCAGCGCCAGTTGAACGACTAAGAGATGATTCTCGAGATACATCTGTTCTTCAGCATTCAGCGTCGCCTCCCTTAGGTGCCGCGCGAGCTCGACACTGTATTGGCCATAGAGTCTCAAAATGTCGTTCTTGTTGGGCACGGCACCACCCAGGTCAGCGATTCCCCAGGTGAATATAGATTAAACGTTCGGTTTGTCTATCAGCAAGGGCCTACGGCATTGTGCGATTGTGAGAGAACCGGCAATTCACTTCGCAACACGAGGCACAGAAGTGCAACTGAGCGGAAAGTTGGATGATTTGCCGGATGCCTATTTGTCGCTTAAGACGAATGAATGATAGACGGAGATAACGGCCTTGATGAGACGGACATTCCATGAGCGACAGGCGGAATCGCTATCACGGCTGCGAAGTCCGATTTGTCTGATTCTGCACAACTTGAACAAATTACGCCCGGGTCCGTCGCCTGTGCTCTAGAATTGAGCAAGCCGTAGGCGCGCAGCAAAAGCGTTGCTCTTATGGCTAGAGAATTGGTCCTCAAGCTTCCTATCCATCTAGCATGATGAAGCGCTGATATGATGGCTGGACGAAGGCCTGCCTGATCGACAATAACCTGTATGACTTTGATCCAGAAACATGTTATGCAGGACTATGGCTCAACTGCTTGGCTTGGGTGCCGTAGCCGGCATGATTCCGGTTTTCCTTGGAATTCTGGCTGCGCTCTATCTTAAAAAAGTGCTCCCGCGATCATTGGAAGGGTTGCTCATCGGAGTCGCCTCGGGTGTGTTGACGTATCTCTTTTTCGATCTGATGCATGAGGCGGTCGAACTCACAGGAGCACGCGACGGGTGGTCGTGGATGGTGTTTCTGGGCAGTCTCGGAGTCAGTTTGGTAGGGCTGGTTGCCTTGGAGTCCAACCAGGTATTCGGCGGACGTTCTGCGACCAGATGGCTCTCTCTTCCCTATATGATTGCGATCGGAATGGGCCTTCACAATCTGGGTGAAGGGCTGGCGATTGGCGCCAGTTACGCGAACGGGGAATGGATGCTCAGCGCGATGCTGGTTGCTGGCTTTGCGCTCCATAATGGGACCGAAGGATTTGGCATTGTCGGTGCGGCTGGAAAAACGCCCGTGGCTTGGTCGGACGTATTCCAGCTCGGACTTCTGGCCGGAGCACCGACCTGCCTGGGAGCCGTCTTGAGCGGGCAGGGACTATCCTCGTATTTTACAATCTTCTGTTATTCGCTGGCGGCAGGGTCGCTGCTCTATGTCATGCTCTCCCTCATAGCCCTCTCATACACAGCCACACGTCGCTTGCAGATGGCCTGGGGGCTCTTCCTAGGCATCAGCTTGATGTATGTCACGGCGATGATCCTCACCCTTGCCGGCGGAATGACTAGCTAACTTCTCCTGCTCCTGATCATCTCATCTCTCCTCCCTTTGGATGAAATGCAGAAAGATTTCAGCTTGACATTAGTCGATTATCGCCGAGTGCTGTTTACGGCTAAGCATACGCAGCTTGGTTTTCATGAACTTGAAACCCGGGGAGGAAATCGGCGAAGAAGTGCATGAACTCGATCAATTTATCCGTTTCGAGGCCGGCGAAGGGTCTGTCGTTCTCGATGGCAAGGCCCATTCAGTCTCAGACGGATTTGCGGTCGTCATACCGGCGGGCACGAGACATAATGTGGTGAACCGCTCCCAGTCGGCGGCTCTGAAACTTTATATCCTCCGGAACACAGGGACGGCATTGTGCGCAAAACAAAGCGGGAAGCGGATGCCGA
>DASUXH010000257.1:0-6741 GCA_036378015.1 Nitrospira sp.
TTCCACGATGGCGTCGACTGCTTCCGACAACAATGGATAAACCGCCGGCGCCTCCTCCGCATAGAGCAACCATAAGGTCAGGGTTTCGCCTCGGGAAACCACGCCCCGTCCGCTGAGCAAACCCGGGCCGATTTCCATCGGCCTGTCCACGGCGACACACAACATCCGTCCGCCGAAGTCGGCGCAATACCCGGCGCGGCCCCGTTGCTCAAAGGACGGCACCGTTCGACCGTCGTCCGGACGCAATTTGACGCAAAAGGAAAACTCAACCTTCCCCTCCAGTCCCTCGATACGACGAAGGACTTGGCGCAGGGGAAAGCGCACGGCAGCTTGTTCCCCATCCGCCGCGACAGGCATCAAGTCCGTCAACTGGGCTCTGCCGTCGGTGGTTTCAAATTCGGTGACGAGCACCGCCGTATGATCGTGATAGGCGCGTTTCGTCCGGAAATATCCGGTGGGATTCACTTCACAATAGCCGCCGTGCTCCCAGTCAAGCAGACGGTTGAAACAGGAGGGACTGTCAAAGCGGGGAAGACACAACCAGTCAATCGATCCGCGGCTGGACACGAGCGCGCCAGTACGGCAGTCGCCGACCAGCGCATAGTCGTGAATGGGCGGATAGGCATTCAATGGGGAACACGCGGCTCATCTGTTTCAGGTTTCGACGTCGAACCCGTCATCTTGCCACCAGCGCCAACCCCCGTCCAATTCCATCACGGGAAACCCCTCTCCGGCAAATCGCACGGCAGCGGATGCCGCAAGATGACAGACGAGGGAATAGCAGTAGAGGACATTAGTCCGGTCCTTGAGCAACCCTTGAAGACTCGACCAGCTTTCTTTCGGCAGGTTCACGGCTCCCGGGATATGGCCCTTGGCATAATCGTCGGCCGCACGCACGTCCACAATGTTCACGGTGCCTGCTTTCATCATCCTCTCCAACTCCACTGGTCCGGTCGTGAACGCCATTTTATTTTCGAAAAACTCTCTGGCTTTCACCGGGTCATGAATCATCGTTGCCGGCATAACTCCTCCTCTACGAATCTCAAAATCTGCAATATGACATCTGAATTTGAGATTGTTGTTACTGCACCATTCCATGCGGCACATTACGACCGGTCACCTGCGCCTTGTTTTCCGCTTCGACCGCCGCTGCGCGGAGTTCTTCCGCCAACCGACGCTTTTTTTCGACCGCGGGATCATTCGGCCCGGCCTCCCGCGCCAGCAGGTCCGCCTCTAGCTCCCGCCGGTCGGCCATTTCCCGCAAGGAGTTGGCTTGCGTCCGATAATCGGTCGTTTGACGCGCGGCGTCCTGCTGTGGTGAACCCGTTCCATAATCTCCTGTTCCTTGCCCGGCGGCACAGCCTCCAGTCAGCAGGACAAGAAGAATCAACGCTCGCTTATCCATTATGGACACCTCCATCTTTCCCACGCCTATTGATGCACGACCTTCCGTCTTAATGTTCTTGTCTTGCCTGTTCTTCTCGCTGAAGCACATCCGTCATAAGCCGCGTGTCGTCCGACGTCAATTTCCCCCCAGGCGCGTGACGAGCGTCCTGATACTCGCCGCCTTCGAGGTCGGCGAGATACTGCGACCACGACAACAACGTTCCCTGACAGATCGCACGCTCCGCGGGTAGGCACTGCATGTCCAGCTTGATCCGCCGCATCATCTCGTGCATGAACCAATCTGGTATGCGGAGCCGTTGTTCGGGATAAATAAATCCGAACAGGATTATATGACTGAAGAGCACGCGCCAATGCGTTCCGAAGCGGAACAAAAGCCTCGCCCAATCCATGCTGTGCGCACGGGCCCGCAACAAATGGGCGATATCGCCGCCGTCGTACCGGTTCCGCTCCATCACAAATGCCTTCGACCACAGCATTTCTTCCGCCGGAACCACCCGAACAGAAATGCCTAAGACCTCTGCGGGAAACGCATATCGGAACCAGGCTTCGTCTACTGTGCAGATCCCATTGCCCGAGCTATAGATGATGTCGATGCTGCAGTCATCCTTGTTGGCTTTGCCGAGCCAATGAGGAAATCGCCATTCCGTCTCGAAGCCCGCATCAGACAGGTGCTGCAGAAGCCGCAGGCGGTCGGCGGGATTCACGAACAGATCGAGATCTTTCGTCCGCCGAACGAGTCCCGTATAACTTTCCAGGGCGAAAGCGCCCCCGACCATAAAAGGCACTTTGGCCGTCACGAGACACAGCAATGCCTCACGATAGACTTCAAGAGCGGGATCCGCCGGATGGCCGACAGACTGCAAACTTCCGTTGACTTGATGTGCATCTTGAGCGTTTGAACCCATCGACAGTCCCTTCTCCGGCGCTCAGGAGGCGACCGGCGCAGCCACTGCCGGAATTTCGATGAAGCGCATGGCGCGGCGGCCGGGTAACTGCTTGGCCAACAGCGGCAGAGCGACGTTATACACCGGTATTCCGGCCATCGTTCGGCCTTCCGGGCTGCCGTTATGCGCGTGCCCGTGGAAAAGGGCCGTCACCTCGTAACGATTGACCGGCTCTTCCAGTCGGCTGGATCCGAGAAACGCAAAAATTTCGGCTGGCTCTCCGCGAACGGTGTCGATAATCGGCGCATAGTGCATGAGAACGACCTTCGACGGCGTCCGGAGCTTGGCCAATGCCGACTCCAGTTTCATGGTTTCCTCCACGGATTCGCGCGCAAACAGCTTGAGCGCCGTTTCGCCCCACGGCTGCAGCGCGCGGGCGCCGAACCCCCCGCAGAAGCCTTTGATGCCGGCGAAACCCACGCCCAGAATTTCCACCGCCGTGCCGTCAAGCACGGTGACCCCTCCGTCGGAAAGAATCTGGATGATTTCATCCTGTTTGCCGCATTCGAATTCATGGTTTCCCAGTACGGCCAAGATCGGGACCGGTCTTGCGTGACTCAACTGGTCCACCAACAATCGCGCCTCGTCCGGCTTGCCGTAGTCCGTCAGATCTCCACACAATAGAAGTACGTCCGCCTCGGCGGCGAGATCGTGAAACAGGTCGCGCAGCACTTCGGAGGACGTCCGGGGACAATGCAAATCTCCGATGGCGGCGATTCGCAAACTTCCAGACTCCCTCAGGGTGACGGCGTCCATTTCAGTGCAATACTCCCTGATTCTCTGGACCGGTCGTTCCAATTCGTGGCAGCGCGCGGCTGCGCCAACACTCATTGAAGAGATCGTGATCGATGGCCTGGGCCGCCGTCGCACCTTGCCCGGCAGCAATGATCATCTGACAGTTGGCCGGAGTGACACAGCCCGCCGCGTACAAACCCGGCACCGACGTCCGCATGTCGCCATCCACGATCAACTGGCCCTCCTCATCCTCTTCTGCGCCCAATCCCTCGGCGAGCGCCGTGTGATAGACGTCCCCTCTGGTCGTGAACATCGCTTCTACCTCGCAGCGCGTTCCATCTTGGAAGAGGATCCCCTCGAGGGAACCGTCGCGGTGGAGCAATGTGTTCACCGGCTCGCCGCGCACTGGAACCCCATGCTCTTCGAGCGCCTGCTGCCAGGTGTGGTCCCACACTGGCGTTTCGCCGTCCGTCACGACCGTGACGGACGGCGAAAAGGCGAGCATCGCCAGCGCATACCGCGCCGCTTCGTTGCGCCGGCCATATATCGCGATCCGCTTCCCGCGAACGCGCAAAGCGTCGCAGTCCTTACAGAACAGCACACTCCGACCCTGGCAGACCTCTGCCCCTGGAATATCAGGCAACAGATGGGTCAGCCCGGTGGCCAGCAGCACGCGGCTGCTTCGATAGGAAGCGGCGCCTTCCAGGAGAAACGCCTCATCATCCTTTCGAACGCGCGTAATTCTGTCATGGACCGTGTGAACTCCGAATTTGCGGACTTGCACACGACCCAGATCCAGAAGCTTCTGCCCGCTGAGACCTTCAGGAAAGCCGAGATAATTCTCGACGATCGGTTCCCAGCGCGCCATACTCTCGCCTGCGTCGATCAACAACGCCCGCCAAGGGCTGCGGCCGAGATAGAGCGCCGCCGACAGACCCGCTAGCCCGCCGCCGACGACAACGGCATCCCACGAGCCGCGACCGGCGGACCCGGCGCCCTGTTCTGATTGTCGCTTGATAGGCGCCGGTGCCACGATAAGCGTTCACCCGCGATGAGAACTCTCTCTTCCCTCACGCAGCGCTTCCTTGCCGCTCTGCGCATAATCTTTCGCCGTACGACCGGCCTCCTGCACGGCCTCCTGACCCTTCTCATAATATTCCTTGCCACGCTCGACGGCGCTGTCCCACGCCGACCGTCCGCGATCCCATGCTTCATCCTTGGCTCGCGCGGCGTAGTTCCTCAGTATGCCTCTAAGTTCAGTCCCGGTTTGCGGGGCAAACAACAGGGCCAAACCAGCTCCAATGAAGGCGCCAGCCACAAAAGCTGACCATCCCATCGCATCGTCTTCGTAATATTCGTAGTCCCCATTCCGCATAGTTCCTCCTTTAATTTGAAAGTGGTTCGTGCCGGCGTGGTTATCTATTGCTTCGGCGCATGCCTCTGCCCTGCTGACTGTGTGCAATCTGCGGACCGTCTCAGCCTTCGTACAGATCGCGTGTTTTCACGATGTTTCGACGATTCATCAGAAGGACCAGCCGCTTCGCAATGCAGAGCAACGACAGCATGTCCCCCCTCCAGGACAGAATGTCCTCGGCGCCGAGCGGGGGCAACTCGACAATCGTCAATCTATTGACGAGATTTCACGATCCCAGCGTGGGGGTCGTCCGCTGGATGAGAAGGATGTGCGGGACTATCATCTGACCGATCTGCGCAACCAGTTCGCGATTGTCCCACAAGAAATACCGCTGTTCTCGACAACCATCGCCGAAAACATCCGTTACGGGAACCTCCAGGCGACGGATGAACAAGTCGTGGCGGCCGCGAAAGCGGCTCAGGCTAACCAATTCATCTGCGCCCTGCCGGAGCAATACGACAGGGGCTCCCGGCTCTCCGGTGGACAGCGTCAGCAGATTGCACTGACGCGCGCATTTCTCCGAGACGCTCCGTCGTGATCCTCGACGAGCCGACCAGCGCCCTCGATACGGACACCGAAGCCGCCTTGGTCGATGCCCCTACTGGACCTTCGAGGAGCCCCACCGCAGTTGGTGTTCAGCTGAACACCAGGCTGGTTCGACTACCGATCCGATGAACCGGTAATCTGCCGTTCGGCTTCCAGCCAATGTTCCAAGGCATGGCCGTCCTGGTGTCCGCCGGCTTCATACAGCCAATAGGCCCGCTGCTGAATTTCGGCAGTTATTTGAGGATCCCATGGCCGCGATTCACAAGACGCTCCCTCGGACTGGAGGTCTCTCCGCGTCTGCTCAGGCTCCTCCCGCGACGGCGTTTCGCTCTTCCCTTTCTTGACGACCGCTTTGCCTTTTCCAGCTTTGCTCCGACTCGTCTCAGACCTTCCATGCAGCTGCGTCACGCTTTCTGGTTCAGTCATCCTTGCCCCCAATTGCATGCCATTCCATTCTTATGACGTCATCCCCAGACCCCAACGAAGAGATCTGAGGACGACGGGTTTGCCTCTACTGCTCTCCACCTTTTTCTTGCGATCTTCGATCCTCCCAGTTGCTTGTCCAACGCTTTGATCGTCGTCATCGTGCCCATGTCGGACGCCTCGATTCTGACCCAATCCCCACCTACGGCCCTATTCGAGAAAACTGGCAAAAGGCGGACCGCCAGAACTGGCAAAAAATGTTGAGAAAACGCGGAGGTGAAGATGCACAGGCGGAAACCCGGACCCAAAGTGTCTTGGGCATTGACGATCGTCCTCAGCAACAGGAAACGCACTATAGCTGCGCCCGGGAACGCGGACGACTCGGGATACCCCCAGTATTGGAGCGCGATGCTGCATGGGATGGTTGACTATTCCCAATTCGTAAGGATTTCCGCTCTGATCCGGGGCGCAAGCGACCGGGAATTGCAGAGCAGGTGCTCGACATGGTACGGTTGGCCCTCTTTTGTCGGGGACAAGGGTGATGGTCCGTACCGTGGGGCTCAGTCTGGTTCTTCTCCTGCTCGCCTTCTGCGTGGTGCAGTTCATAGGCACGGCGTGCTCCGATGATTGCCTGCCCGAATGGTCTACCAACCCCGTCCATGCCCATGATCAACTGCCGGGTTCGCCCGACGGCCAGACGGAATCCGATCAGGGAGAAGGCGAGCTCGAAGAACTGGCGCTCGCCCAAGGAGAAGCCATTCGCATCGTTCACCTCATGCGGAGTTGCGTCGTGGACGACACCGCCTGTCCGCGGACGAACTTCGCATCTGACCTCTTCCGTCCTCCCACTTTTTTCTAAGGCTCTCAAACCGTTCGTTCGTATCTTCTGGACGTCATTGTACCTTCCGGAGCAAGAGCGAGGCTTGCTATGAGACTATTGTGTTCTGCCGTCATCTTCAGCTTTCTCGTTATCCTTATGGGGAGCAGTGTGCAGGCCGAGACGGCCTCCGCTTCCTATGCGCTTCACGACATTATCGGGTTGGCCATCGAGCGCAATCCAATGATCGCTGGCGCAATGGCGAACATCGACCAAAGCACGGGCCAGCGCACGGCGGCCGGCGCCTATCCCAACCCGACCATTCGCGGTGACACCGGCAAGGGGTATCTAAAGGACGCCGGGCCTTTGACCCCCGAGATTCCGAAGTCGGCCACCGAATATATGGCCAGCTTCAGTCAGCCGATCGAATGGCCCGCCAAACGGGCTGCCCGCCA
>DASUXH010000258.1:0-7983 GCA_036378015.1 Nitrospira sp.
TGACGACAGCCAGCTTAGCCGTCGCGGATCAAAAAGGAGAAGCGCACAAACACTTCAAGGGTGAAATCATCGAAGCGGGCGGCGGTCTAGCCATCAAAACAAAAGAAGGGACAACTTACCAACTCAGTGAAAATGAGGCACGTCGCCAAGGTCGCATGTTCAAAGCCGGCGACAAGGTCGAGGTGTCGGTCAATGAGAACAACGCCATCGTCGACGTGCACCTGGAAGGAGAAAAGAGCCAGCATAAGTTTGTGACAGGAAAGCTCGTCCACGTTGGCAAGATGAATAAAGAGATCAAGTTGAAAACGGCAGAGGGCGACCAGACCTTTCCGCTCCTCTTGCAGGAGACGAAAACCAAGGACCTCCCCGAAGTAACAGAAGTCACTGTTGAGTTGAACGAGGCAGGGACGGTCATTGATTTGCACAAAGGCAAGCACACCGGTCAGAAGTAATAGCGACCCACACCGCCACTGCGTTTGAGCTTAAAGAACGCAGGCCCCGTCACGTTTGTCATAAGGCGTGACGGGGCCGGAGAGGCTACCTGCTAAGTGCTTTGCTTGTCGGCCTCAGTTGCGGAAGGTCGACTTTCCTACAGCGCTTGGTTGATCGTTCCAACGTAATGATGGTATTCGGCGCGGCATCGTTGTGGGAGCGGAGAGTTTTGGTTGCGGTTCATATAAATCGTGTACGGTTCGTGTTCCCCACGCATACATTTCTCATATAGCCAGGTGTAATGTTTCTGGCGTTCGTCTGACCACGACGTCGTACACCCAGCCACCGTGAGCATTACCAGCCCGCACGTGAAAGCAGAACCCCGATTAATCTGATAACAGTCCATTTCGAGATATCCTTCTGTTAGGACATGTTCTCGGTATACGTTATCACCGTTCTACTTTCTCCTTTAGTAACTCCCATGTAGGGGCGCTTTTCACTTAGGTAGGGATGTTCTAGAGGCTTTCTACCCTACCCGGACGAGGTATTGATGCGTAATACCGTCTCCCCGTAGCGTTGGCCCTGCTATGGAGCATGTTGTATTGATAGAACGTATTGTCCCAGCCAAAGCGCATCACCGCTACACCTCGAGCCCCTCGCAGACAGATCCTCCCGCTGCTCACTAGTCCCCACTGAATCCACGCATCACCCGTGTGAGATGTTTCTTGTATGCGTTGCACTATTCGGGGGATATCATGAACACACAATTCTCATCGCGAAGCGAGTTGCGTCACACATCCCGCCAGACAGGAACCTACGTCAGGACTTTGACTCACGAAGATGGGACCAGCTTTGAGGACGGTCCGGTGGCAATTCTAAATAAAAGTGACAGGGGAGCACTTCTCGAGGTCTCTCGTCCTTTTCATGCAGGTGACATTATCGAGGTCCAATGGCGACAACACGGTGCGCAGTCCACAATTGCGGTTCTTGAAGTTCGGTGGTCACAGGCAAAAGAGGCTTCCCGTCATATTCTTGGTTGCCGCCTCATCTTAGCGCTGAATGATTAACGCTCAGCGGCTCACCTCCGTTCGGTGCCGAAAAGGGATTGGGAGTTTGCTAATAGCGGAGATAGGAAAGCCCTATGAAGGGATAATTGTAGTTCAATCCACTGTTGGGATCTCCCAATCCGGCGTTGGAAATATGATAAAAGCGATAGCCCACGGAAACGGCCATGTGAGGGGAAAAGAACCATGACACTCCCGCCCCTGCCATCAGAAGAAAATTCACATTCCCCGCCTGCTCGGGTGCTCCTGCCAGCGTCCCCCATATTCCGCCTCCGCCACCTTCGAGATAGGGACGAACCGGGGCGCGGCTTCCGAAGACATATCGTAGACGAGGCATGGCTCCGACGTTATAGCTTTCCGACGGCTGTCTAGTGCGGAACAAGACCGCTTCGGCGCCGAGAGACAGGGCGCCATCGAAAATCCCCTTCCCCATTGGCTCTGAAATCGTCATCGCCCAACTCACCGTCGCTTGTTCGCCAAATAATTTGGATGACTGGGCAGACGTCAAGCGTAAGGGAAAGACTGGCCCAGCGCTGACGCCGATTTCTTGTACCCCGACAGTCAAAATATCGTTTGCAGCAGCGGTGATCGTGAGCCAAAAGAAACATGACACCGCAATGACAGCCACCAATGAAGTGAGGGCGATTCCTGCAGGACGAGGGGGCCGAGCGTAGATAATCAAGATATCTTGTCCGGGAGTTACTGCGGAAAAAGGCGACTGGCTAGTCTTGACAAAAAGACAAGGCGTCGTCAAGAACCGTCTCGCGGCTCATGCCAGGCTGACAATCCAAACGGCAATGGGAACAGCCCCCAAGGCACCGTCGGTCAACACGGATTGATTGCGCTGAGTGCATTCAGGGAAGACTCGATATCGTTTAAAACGTCTGTTCGGCTCGGCTCGGCGGAGAGATAGCCGATAAAGCTGTGGCCGCCCGAATAAGACGCAGAAAGCAGCAGCGGGCTGATGCCCCAATTTGTATCCGACGGCAGGATAGCGGGTCGAATGACGCGAATGGCATTGATCAGCGCATCGGTGGTCGAAGTGCGATAGAGCCCGTTTCCTGAGACCGTCTGTGCTGGCGTCGCCACACCGACGATCCGTATCGCGCTTGGTGATGGAATCGGCGGCTGGTTGAACAGCAGGTCATACGCGGCATTCGTGTAGAGGTTGCCCTGAGAGTGTGGTACGACGAGCACGCGACGGCAGGTCGGAGACGCCATCTGCTCGCGATACGCCGCGGAATGGCGCTCGATAGTCGCGGCGTCGATGCGGTTGAGATCCGTCATGGGACCCTGCAAGGCATCGCGGATGAGTTGCGGCGTGAAGAGGCCCAGCCCTTCCAGTTCGAGCCAAAACGTCGTCGGCGTGATGCCCAGTTGCTGTTGCGCCGCTTCTAAGAAATCGTTCACCTCGCCGGCAGTTGGATTGTAGTTCAAGAAAAACACGTGGCAGTTCGCCTGTACGGCCTGGGACATGGCCGGCAGCCGGTTCAAGAATTCCAACTCGAGCTTGCCGGCATTCAATCGCGCTTCGTCGAGAGTCGTCGTGACCCCATTGACAAAGAACACAGCCGTTCTCGGAGCCGCCGCAGTTTGGCAGGCTGGCTGAGGCGCGATCTGAGCATGACCCGATTCCACCGGCCACGCCGCCATGAGCCATCCGAGCATGAAGCACGCTGCTGTCCGAGTTATAGACAAGTGCTCACCCATTGATCGGCCGGGAGCAGCGGCACATTGCCAGCCGTCACATGATTGTCTGCCTGAAGATACGCGGCCGACCGGGCCGTCGTATTAAGCACGCGCGCACGTAGTTCAACGAAGACGAGATGGAAATCGGCAGGCCGGCGCGCCATTAAACACTCCAATGCTCTGAAGCGCTCGGCCGCATGCGACACTGAGCGCGCGGAATCGCCCGCATCTATCATGGTCGCCTGCGCCGCGCGGGCAACTTGACGGAGCGCACGGTTGGTGTCGCGTTGCGCTGGAACCGGATAGGTTGTGTCGATGTACACTTCAACGTCATCACGCACACCATCTCCATTGGCGTCGATACCGGCAACCGTCTCTTGGGTAGCCGGCGGAGGAGTATCCGGCGAATCACCACTACAGGACGTGAGTCCAACGGCCAGCCAAACAATGCCCATCATGAAGAAGATCATCGAAGTCGAGATCTTACCATACCGCACACGCGGCAACGTGTTCGACTGAGACAGGAGTCGCCCTGCATGATGTGGATAGCAGAACAAGGCTAGACCAGCGCTACCTGCCTTGGGTCCATCCATTACGCCTGAGGCATTTTTCAATCTCAGTATCCCACACAGCTTTAGGGTACATTTGTACCTCCGTTCTACATTGCAACTGGTCCTGCTCGAACTGCGACTCGGTTTTCATCGAGTGCGTCCAGTTCTTCTCTTTGGGCAAATCAGCTTCAGTTGGCTTCTTTGCAGCAGACTTGACGGAAGCATAATTGGTACTCGTAAACTGCCCGAAAGAGCCGGCATAGCTCCAAGATTTGGCAAGCCCGCCGGCTCCGAACGTATACACGACAGAATGGTCCATGGAGTTACTGACCCATGTCCATTCACAATTCTCCTCAGTTGAGGTTCGGTTCGTACACTTATCTGGCGCTCCCGCAATGCGTACCCGCTCAGCTTTGGGTTTATCTAGATAAAAGTTCAGCGCTTGGATGAATCTTTCCTTCTGCTGATTACGCTGAGTCTCGGGTGCATATTTGTCAAGAACCTCTTTTTCCCAGAACTGATCAAATATGCCGCAACCAGTCATGAACAGCGCGACAAGTACCAGCGTTGGCAATTTCATCATCCAGCCTTAGAAGCAACATACACAAGGCGGCAGTCTGCTTTTTTGGAGAAATGGCGTATGCTCTTTGTAACGCAATGTGAAAAGAATAGATAGCGTAGGTAACCCCCAATTCTTGATGTATTGTTGGGGCTGTGGGTGATTGCTCTCATTCGTTCCCGATTCACATGTTGAATGCGCTAGAACTAAAAATACCTCCGGTTGCGCTCACAATCCTGTTCAGCGCTTTGATGTGGCTCGTTTCCGCCTATTCTACAACGAGCATCCAACTGCCCTGGCGTTCGACGTTCGGCCCTCTCGTCGGCAGCGTCGGATTAGCAATTTTCTTGGCCGGCGTTTTGGCATGTCGTCGGGGGAAAACCACTGTCAATCCGCTCACCCCGGCAGCCACTACGACTATGGTTTGCTCAGGCATTTACCGCTTCACCCGTAATCCGATGTATCTCGGTTTCCTCTTGATTCTTGCGGGATGGGCGATCTACCTCTCCAACTTGTTGGCCCTCGCGCTCCTTCCCCTGTTCGTGTGGTACTTGAATCGCTTTCAAATCATCCCTGAGGAAAGAGCCTTGTGCGCCAAATTCCCGCATACCTTTACGGCGTACATGGGTTCTGTGCGCCGATGGATATGATCGCAGCGCCGCGCGTAAGACTGAGCTCGCTTATAGTGTCTAAGAGGAGGACGGACTCTGACAGAACCTGATGTGACGCTGACGGATTACGGTCTGACTGTCATCTTCGCGCCTCAAAACATAGGTAAGGCCCGGCCAAAGCACAGTGCCTGAGCTGTCCCTCTACATCACTTGTATCCCTGGTATTTACCCTTGGTGATTGACCAGGAACCCATTTCTCATCTACTCTTGCCTCCCTTCGAAAGCGGATTCGAGGTGTTCCGGTCGCGTGTCTCAGGCGGAGGCTGAACCTTTCGACGGATCCATTCGATGTACTCCATAAGGGATAAGGAGTCGCGTAGGCCAAGTCACTCATGAATTTACAGGAGGGGGTATGAAGAGACATGCCGCTTGCATGAGCTTGCTCCGTTCAACACTCGTGGTATTCGCGAGTGGATTCGCTTGTTCATCGTTCGCGTTGGCCGACGAACCAGCCGGCCAACCGGCTACGTCGTCGACGGCTCACGAAGCACAAGCGACACCGGCTGAAGCCGGCGAAGTGCAGACGCGGGCTGCGCGCGGAGGTGCCAATTCAAGGACGCGTGCGGATTGGTGTGGCGACCATCTGGTTGCTTGCTATGCCTCCGGTGATGCGTACTGCAAGGGACATTATTCCGACCCCGTCAGTCTGAAAATTTGTAATGATTCGGTCACCGATTCCTGCGGAAGATCTTGGGGTGCTGCTTCTACTTGCATGACTGATCCCCTGCTATCCGGGCTGTGGGGCAATGCTATTCCTTCTCAGAACCTTTCTACGCTCCAGTTGCAGCAGACGCCTGCCCCCGGTCCAACGTCTGCGCCAGTTGGAACGATTCAGCGTCGAGCAGTGGAGGACGAACAGCCGGACACCGGCAGGGCCAATCCGTCCGGCACAATACCAGAGACGAAATAGGACAAAATAAAAGGGGTCAGAAGTCTCACGGTTAAAAAGGGAAATGGTTTGCTATCACCTATTGTTTGCTACCTAGGTACACTTTAAGATATGCGCCATTGGCAATGATGAACCTATGGCTTTCTTGAGTTTTCGTTCGGTCCTCCCCCTCATCTGCGTCCTCGCAACAAGCTTACTGGCAGCTTGTGTTGACATCGAGACTGATCTCCTCCCCGTGGATACGTCCGTAGAGCCTGTCTTAGTCGGACGAGATTGCAGTCCTATCGTCCTTGGTTTTGGGTTTGGACATAATACCGTTGAACAGGCTAGCCGCACCGATCTCAAACGCGCCTCTGACGAGTTCGAAGGGATGAATATCACTACACCCATCACGAAAGTAAGGGTAATAAGTCTCGAGGAGTTCAGTATGGTATTAGCCGGAGTTCGCTGCTTGAAAGTGATCGGCGAACCTGATTCGACCTCCCCTATGAGTTCACCAGGCATTGGCGAGAAATCAAAGGATGAAAAGGGCAACTAACGGAGAGCATCACTAATGCGTTCGTTGGCTCTTGGTCTTATCCTCGCTATTATTGTGTCCCTTACCGGATGTCCTTCATCCCCCAAAGTAAAGTGGGCTTCAGAGAAGATTGGTTTTACGCGGGCGCCTCAGCCGGGGGGGACGAATCATCTTTGGATCATGAACGGCGATGGCTCAGGCCAGTCCCAATTGAATGTAGGTGCTGATGGAAGTGGCGCGGTGACTTGGTCTCCCGATGGCAACTATATCGCGTTTGAATCCGCGAGAGATGGCAATCTTGAGATTTACACCGCACGGATTGTGGACAACGGCGACGAAACATATTCGGCTCAGGACATTCAACGCCGGACGACCGATTTGGCAGACGATGCCTTTCCAGCGTGGTCATCTGATTGCGGATTGCTTGCGTTTTCCTCCAATAGAGCAAATCGGAAGTACCACAACATTTTTCAACTCGATGTAAACAATAACAACGTGGCTCCCATCACGAGCGGGGATTACGAAGACCTGTCCCCCTCATGGTCCCCTGATGGGTCAAAAATAGCATTCACGCGTAAGGTCGGTGATGCGCCCCAAGAGATTTATGTTCACGTCATGAGTTCGGGTCGGGATATTCGGCTGACGAATAATAGTGTGAATGACACCGATCCCTCGTGGTCGCCATCCGGGCGTATTGTTTTTGTGAGGCATTCCGAGGATGGCAGTCGTGCGGCCCTCTTTCTCATGGACGCCGTGGACGCCAATGGTGACGGATACGGTGACCATCTCGAGCCGATCTCTACCCCAAACGCAAATCAATACGATCAGAAACCGGAATATTTTCGCGATGGAAGAGCCATTCTCTTCCTTCGGAGCCAAGAGCCTTCGGGCGGAGGACATGGGGATATATGGAGGCTCCTCATTCAGGACGGAACCGTCATGGAGCCTCTCTCGAACCTCACACAGACCAACGCGCAATACCAACATGGTGCGACGTGGAAGCGAAACGGAATCTGCGCAAGAAAAGTGACGCAGTAAAAGCCTGACCATTCACGGCGCGTGACAGGCTGACGTGTCCTTCTCACTCAGACCGTAGGGACCTCAAGTACGTACAGTTCACCCTTCATGTGCTCATGCAGATCACAATGGAACGGCATGGTGCCTGGGCGCTCGGCGCCGATTCGTATGGTCAACGTTTTGCCTGCATTCACATAAAACCCTTCGACGCCTTTTCCATAGGTCACGATCTGCTCGTCTTCTCCTGCTACCAGGAGGCCTACAAGACTTGGAGAAGCAAACCCATGGCGGACATCATCATGGTTGCGCACGACGAGCTCAATGGTCTGTCCGACCTGAATAGGAACGGAACTTTCCAGCAAAAACTTCTTGTCTTTGATGATAATCTCGATCCGCTGCTGAATCGATTGAGGGGCAGGTGATACATGGCCTGGACTCGCGACCAGGCTGGCCAGCACCAACATGATCACACCTATTTGAGCACAGCTTCGGTTCAGTTGAGTCGCCATATTGCACCTCGCAGGCGTTGTTCAAAAGAGTTTGTGCTGAACTGACTGACAACATACGCCGATTGACTTGGAAAATAAAACGGCT
>DASUXH010000259.1:0-3038 GCA_036378015.1 Nitrospira sp.
GTCGCTCGTGGAAGTCGAAACGTGCCTGGATGCGTTAGACCCTTGGCTCGCCCGCCGCGAGATGACGTTTGGGATCGCCGCAGGGGCCGGACAATGCTTGCAGGCGTTCAGCCGGCTGCTGCCGGGGTGGCTTGGAAAAGACTGGCAGCGTTTGTTGAACGAATCCCTGCAAGGGCAGGGCACGGTTATCAGCGCTCAACAGATTCTCCGCATCGCCGAGCTGGTGGATCTTGCACGGAACGATTCCGCATTGTCAAAGGCGCTGCGGCGGGGAGAAAAACCCGACAGCGTTCGCCGGCTGGCGGCGGGAACTTCCTTCCGCTCAGCCTTTGAACGTTATCTCGAAGACTATGGCCATCGCGCCGTCGGCGAGTCGGATATCATGTCGCCACGGTTGGCCGATCATCCCGAAACGCTGATGGAGGTCGTCAGAATTCAGCTCGAAGGGCCGTCCGCAAGCAGCGAGGAACTGATTCGTCGCCAGCACATCGTGAGAAATCAGGCATTGCAGACGATCAGAGCACGCTGCGGCTGGCGTGTGGATCGCTGGCTCCTCTTTCATTGGTGGTATCGCCGGCTGTGCCGTTTCTTTTCTTTACGCGAAGCCAATCGACATCATCTCATGTGGTACTCATTGGCGGCGAGGCACCTGCTGCTCCGTCTTGGTGAGATTCTGGTCGATCGTGGGCTCTTCACAGAGAAGGAAGACATTTTTTTCCTGACGCTGCAAGAGCGTGAGATTTTGGAAAAGTCACCGGCTGAAAGGTGGGCGGCCGTGATTGCGGCCCGCCATGCGGAACGCGAGCATTGGAAGACTGTAGAGGTTCCGGACACTCTCCAAGGTTGGACAGAGACTCACACAGCGTCTCAGGAATTTTTACCGGAGCCCGACGGAGTGTTGCGGGGCATTCCCGTCAGCTCGGGGATCGTGAGCGGTCCCGTGCGGTTCGTGCGCGCGCCGGCGGATTGGAGCCGCGTCCGGCGCGGCGACATCATCGTGTCCCCGGTCATCGATCCCGGCATGGCGCCGCTGTTCGGCATCGCCGGCGGCTTGATTGTGGAAATGGGAGGTACGCTGTCTCACGGGGCAATCATCGCGCGCGAATATGGATTGCCGACGATCGCGAACGTCATGCAGGCGATGAGCCGCTTATCTGAAGGCGAGCGCGTGACCATCGATGCCGCAGTTGGTCTCGTGACACGTGACGCCGCGGTCTCGGGGCCCCATCGCCCCTCGTATTGAAAGTCTTGTTGCTTCATCAGCAATCTTGCTTCGACCGAATGACAGATGGATGGTCAACAACCCTAAGTAAATATTTTGAGGGACTCACACAAAGACGCTAGGGCCTAAAGGCTCTATCCTTCGGCCCTTGACGTTTGTTCGGAGAAAACGTAACCTCTCGAAACTAAACGTTCAACTGCCCGTCGAAAGACTCCGGAACCAACGTATTCTGCCTGCGAGGAACGCGGAGCGCGATCTATGGTTGAGAGTACGACCTTCATCCTCGGCCTAGCGGCAGGTCTCCTGTTCGGGGGACTGGCAGGGGGGTTGTGGTGGTCGACCCGTCTCCGAACGCAATTCGAGGCAAAAGTCACGGGTGCCGCCGAGCGTGCCCAACGCGCTGAGACGCTCGCCGAAGAGTTGCGCCGATGCAGCGGCGCCGATCACGCGGAACTCGATCACCTTCGCAACGATCTTGCCGAAGCCGTGCGAGCGCGTGCCGTCGCGGAAACCCAAACCGCCGATACCGTCAAACACGTCGAAGAACAAAAGCTGCTGCTCGCCCAGGCGCGACATGACCTGGCCGCCGCGTTCCAGGCGCTCTCGGGCGAAGCGCTCAAGCAGAACAACGAAGCATTCCTCAGTCTCGCCAAGACGACGTTTCACACTTTGCATGCCGAGGCCAAGGGCGATCTGGCCCAACGGCAGCAGGCAATCGACGAGCTCGTGAAACCCCTGTCCGAATCGCTGCATCGATATGACGAGCAACTCCGCCAGTTGGAGCAATCGCGTCAGGCCGCGTACGGAGGACTCGATCAGCATTTGAAATTGCTGGCAGAAACCCAGCAGCGGTTGCAGCAGGAAACGGGCAATCTCGTGAACGCTCTGAGGACGCCTGCGATCCGCGGCCGTTGGGGGGAGATCACGCTCAAACGTGTGGCCGAACTGGCAGGCATGGCTGCTCACTGTGATTTCTTCGAACAGGAATCGGTCATGTCCGAGGACGGACGCTTGCGTCCCGACATGGTCGTCCAGTTGCCTGGCGGCCGTCAGATCATTGTCGATGCCAAGACCGTGCTCTCGGGGTACCTGGATGCTCACGAGGCGGGGGACGAGGAGCGTCGGCTGGAAGCGCTGCGGCGTCATGCGGCGCAGGTGCGTACGCGCATCAACGACTTGAGCCTCAAAGCGTACTGGAGCCAGTTCAACCAGGCGCCGGAATTCGTCGTGCTGTTCTTGCCGGGCGAGCAGTTTCTCGGCGCAGCGTTGGAGCAGGACCCGCGGCTGATCGAAGAGGGATTTGCTCAGGGCGTCGTTCTGGCGACACCGACCACGCTGATGGCGCTCTTGAGGGCCGTGGCCTATGGATGGAGACAAGAACGATTGGCCGCGCATGCCGAAGAAGCCGGGAGGTTGGGGAAAGACCTCTACGAGCGCATGGCCAATCTCGCCGAGCATGTGAACGACGTCGGGCAATCGCTGGGGAAAAGCGTGGTCGCTTACAATAAGGCGGTCGGGTCGTTGGAAACCAGGATTTTGCCTGCGGCGCGCCGGTTCAAGGATTTGGGCGTGGCGTCCGAGAAAGAAATCGCTTCCCTCGAACCCGTCGAAGTCGTTGCCCGAAAGGCGTTGCCTTATGAGCAGGAGTGAGCAGCCGGACCTGGACCTACAACTGATGGTCGAGAAGTTTCATCACTTCTTTGACATCCTCGTACAGCAGACGCCCGGCCACGTCGATGAAGGGACGCGCGTCTTGCGCGAGCGTCTGATTCAGGAAGAGTTCGAAGAGCTGAAAGAGGCGATGGAAAAGCGCGAT
>DASUXH010000260.1:0-3928 GCA_036378015.1 Nitrospira sp.
GAGAAACAACTGACCTTTATAGCCAGGGCGGATTTCGTCGAACCCGGCGTTCAAGTCCGTCACGATGCGGGTGAACACGTCCAACCGTCCGGTGGTGCTCTTGGGGTTGGCCCTTGCGCGGAGCGTGGACGGCAGACGCAACGACTCCAACAGCGGCACCAGATAGACGTGGCCTTTTTCGAGAATCGCGCCGCCGGTCAAATCCATCTCGTACATGACGAGATCGGACTGGTAGAAATCCATGACATCGAGGCGGCTGGAGATGGCCGAGAGCTCCGGCAAGAAACTGCTGATCAATCGGTAGGCTTTCTTCCCGAGCCGGAGATCGAGGCTTGCCGGTTGGATCTGACGGTCTTCAATCGCAACGGGTGCCGAGATCGCACCCGCCGTAATGAGGCGCGTGATGTGTTGGTAGGGGAGGATGCCGTGCCGGAGGGTCACAGCTCGTCCGCATCTCCGCCACAACTGTTGCCCCAAGAGGCGTAGCTGTCGCGGTCCGGGTAACTGTCGGCGCCCGGTGCCTCATCGGCAAACGTTCTGGCGCCGACCATCGGCAGCTCGCGCCGGTCCCGGCCGGTGTCGAAGGTGGCGTTTCCGGCCTTCGCTTGGGGATAGTGAAAGGTCTTGTGCTCGTAGTTGCGCAAGACGGCTTCATCTTCATCCATGTGCACAACGTAGTCGCCTGGAAGGAGGGGAATCTTCCCGCCGCCGCCCGGGGCATCGATGACGAAATGCGGCACGGCCATCCCGCTCGTGTGACCCTGCAGCGCTTTGATGATGTTCAGCCCCGTCTCGATGCTTGTTCGAAAATGGTTGGTGCCTTTGGTCAGGTCTGCTTGATACAGATAGTAGGGTTTGACGCGCGCCAACAGCAATTGATGCACGAGTCGCTTCATGATCTCGGGATCGTCGTTGACACCTTTGAGGAGCACCGTCTGTGCGCCCAACGGAACCCCGGCATCGGCAAGCAGAGCGCAGGCCGCCTTCACCTCCGGAGTTAGCTCGTCCGGGTGATTAAAATGCAGGTTCATGTAAATGGGGTGGTATTTCTTAACGATGGCGCACAGCTTGGGAGTGATGCGTTCCGGGAGCGTGCCCGGAACTCGGGAGCCGAGCCGGATCAATTCCAGATGGGGAATCGTCCTCAACGCCTTGAGAATCCGCTCGAGGAGATGGTCGGGCAGGAGCAGCGGATCGCCGCCGGAAAGGATCACATCACGAACTTCGCGATGTTCTCGTAGATAGGCGATGGCCCTATCGAGTTCGCCCTTTTTGAGAAACCCGGGTTTGCCCACCAGGCGCTTTCGAGTGCAAAAGCGGCAATAGATCGGGCATTGATTGGTCACCATGAGCAGGACGCGGTCGGGATATCGGTGAACCAGGTGGGGAACCGGGCTCATGAGGTCTTCTTCGAGAGGATCGTCTTCGGCGTCCATATCCGCCAATTCGGCGGGATCCGGTATTACCTGCTTCCAAATGGCGTCTCCCTTTTCTTTGAGGGTCCCGAGGACCGTCGGGGTGATCCGCATGGGATAGGGACCAACGATGGCTTCGATCTCTCCCTCGTCCAAGCCGAAGCGGTCGGCCAAATCCTTGGGCTTCACGATGCTCTCGGCGAGGATGCGTCTCCACTCCTCCATGGATGCTCCTTGATTGGTACAACGACCTGGTCTCAGACCGATGAGCCGTTTGCCGGATGGCCTGGTTCCGTCTTGCGTTCCAAGTGGGCGAGAATGTCCTTCGTCTCGCTCAGCACAAGATCGCCGTCTTGCAGGACGGGAACATAATACTGTCCAGACACGGCAAAGACTTCCTTGCGCTGCGGCCGGAGGTCCGGGACAATGACGTCTTTGTACGTCATATTCAGTTCGGCCAATCTCCGGCGCACGACCTCACATTCCGGACACCAGCGCACATGATAAAGGGTCATCGACATAGAGGCTCAGCCATGAGGATTGGTTCGGGTCGGTTCCTGGGCGACTGCACAGGGCACCATGACCGCATCTTTCATGCCATGGATGACCTTTTTGTCGGCAGGACACACAGTGGCCAGAATACCAGCCAGTTCCGCCGTTTCGCCAGTTACAAAATAATACGGAGACAGTCTCGCCCGTCCCGCCATCGTCCGGATCTCTCCGGCAGGAGCCTCAAAATATTCGACCTGGAATTGCCTGCCTTTATGAAATTCCTGCAGCACATGTGGAGTATGCGGAAACGCCGCGAGCGCCGCCTCGAGAGCGGCGGCCCATTCATGCTGCGGCAGGTCATGGCCGACCGAGACTCCACGGCTGCCCCAGGCCAGTTCGGAAAACCCTGACGGTTTGACGACAAAATGCCGCTGTTTTTGCGTCGCGCCAGCGAGATCGCTCCAATTCGTCACTGATCGGCCGCCGATGGATAGACACGGGATCACGGCGGACGGCGGGACCGGTGCGGGATCCAATATCCAGGTGCGCGGCATGATGGTGGTTAAGTGCAGAAACAGTTCCTCTCCCAACTCGGTCCGCCAATAAGGAGCGAGTGCGGGGTGGTGTAACAGGGCGAACGCGGATTTTTCTTCCAGCGCAGGTTTGTAGGGGGGCGTCACTGAGACCAAGCCTTTCTTGGCCGCATATTGAATCAACTCGTGTTTGGGGACGTTCGGAAGGTCAAAGAGTTCGTAGAATCGATAGATGAGGCCGATGGCGCGGTCCCCGGCATCCGGAAGCCTGAGGCCTTCTTCGGTGAACCGGATTTGCCGCGGCTCGACGCAATGCGTTTCAAGTCCCCGGGCCGTCAATTCCCTGGCCATCCACGACATCTCGGGCCGGTAATCCTTCGCCTCTTCAGATACCACAATAGCCACCACCCCCCCGGGCTGAATCAGTTGGGAGCGCAGCATGGCGGCAAATCCGTCGATCATGCCGTCCTGGCCGCCGATGAGCTGAGGTGGGCGAGGGCTTTCGACTGCGGAGGACGGGACGGAAGCGAGGGCGTAAAGCCGGGACATGCAGGCAGTCAAGCCGATACCGCCGGGCACCGAGTCGAGTTCGGTAATGACCATGCCGTCCTGTGTCGGGATGATGTCCGGCCTGATGACCCTGGGGAGATCGTCACGGAACCGCTTCATCCGGCTGTAGGTCACCAGCGCCTCCGGCTTGCCCTGATCGAGCCATGTCGCGACCCAGGACGGCTGCGTGCCTCGGACGCTCTCACCATAGAGTTGATTCAACGCGCGGGAGAACCGTAACAGCTGGTGGCCCAGTTCCTGGAAAAACGTGAGTTGGTCGGCTGCAAGAAAGAGCGGATCCAGGCCGATACGCCACGACGGATGCCCGGTTTCCTTGCGAGATCCTTCGACGAAGGCTCCGTCAAGCTGAGGTGTGAAGAGACCGGCCTCGATCAGTGCATCACGGATGCTGGAATAGCGGTGGAGCAGATTGGAGGTAGCCAAATCAGACAGGCGATGCGTTCATAGTCAGGTGCGCCGGCTGAAAGGATCGTAACACGCCCCCTAGGAAGCTACAAGAGGCGCGACGGCTGAGGGAGAAGGGTTTGCGGGCGAGGCCATGCGCACACAGTTTTTGCCCGCCGTCTTCGCCATGTATACCGCGGCGTCTGCAGCCACGATGAGATCGGAGGCAATCGACGCGTGAATGGGAAAGGTTGCCACGCCAATGCTGCAGGTCAGCGGGAACGGATGATGGTTGAGCGCCGTCAATTCGGGAAGCATGGTCAACGTCATCACCCGGTGGCGGAGCCGCTCGGCGGCGCTGAGAGCGCCGTCCATGGAGGTGTCCGGCAGAATCAGCGCAAACTCTTCCCCCCCGTAACGGGCGGAAAAATCGCTGGCTCGCGCCATGCCGCGGCCCGGCGCTTGTTGACTGTCTAGGAGCCAGCCCAATTCGCGGAGAACCTGGTCCCCCAGGGTGTGCCCGTACTCGTCGTT
>DASUXH010000261.1:0-8029 GCA_036378015.1 Nitrospira sp.
ACGGAACCGACCGACGCGCCAGCGGATTTCTCCGACGTGACTGCAATGAGTTCAAAATGAGGATGGAGCGCGACGAGACGGACCAATTCAGCTCCGGCATAGCCGCTGGCTCCTGCGATAGCTATTCGAATCTTTCTCATAGCGGTTGGCGGTTGCTGCAAAAGCTCTCCAGCGTCGTTCTCGCATCGCTCAAACCCTCAACGTACCTAGAACCGTACGCTTCGGGCTTTCGCTCGCTGCGGCCTTGCTGGAAGAACCTTTTCACCAACCTTCCTTATACATCAATAATTGTGTTTATAGCTGTAGACATAAAAAAAGGGAAGGCCGAAGCCTTCCCTTTTCGTGCGCCGGCTTCGGCAATTACCGCTTCGAGTATTGGAACCGCTTTCTGGCTCCCTTTTGTCCGTACTTCTTGCGCTCCTTCACCCTCGAGTCTCGGGTCAGCAGCCCTTCCTTCTTGAGAGGGGCGCGGAGCGGTTGGCTCAAGCTCACAAGGGCGCGGGCAATGGCATGACGCAACGCGCCAGCCTGCCCCGTCGGTCCGCCGCCGTGAACGGTCGCCTTGATCGAAAATTTCCCTGACACGCCCGCCATCTCGAGCGGGAGTTGAATGATCTGCCGCAGCGTGAGGCGTGGAAATGCTTTTTCCAAAGGCTGATCATTGATGGTAATGTCACCTGCCGTGCCTGTGACCCAGGCGCGGGCGATCGCACATTTCCGCCGTCCGGTTGCGTATTCGGTTGCTACTGCCATACAGACTCCCTCTTCAATAATTAGTTAAGTGTGATCGTTTCCGGATTCTGCGCCTTGTGCGGATGGGTCGCACCGGCATAGACTCGAAGCTTCTTGGCCATGTGGTTGCCCAGAGGCGTTTTGGGAAGCATGCCTTCAATCGCCTCGACCAAGAGTCTCGTCGGATCTTTACGAAATACGTGCTTCGCGGTGGCGGTCTTCAACCCGCCCGGATAACCCGAATGGCTGCGATAGAGTTTGGTCTCCATCTTATCGCCGGTCAGATGAATCTTTTCGGCATTGATGATCACGACGTGATCGCCCATGTCCACGTTCGGCGTGAAGGTCGGCCGATGCTTTCCACGCAGCATGCCTGCCACTCTGGCCGCCAGGCGCCCGAGGGTCTTGCCTTCGGCGTCCACGAGATACCATTTCTCTTGCACATCGGCTGGTTTCTGTAAATAAGTCGACATCGCCTCTCCGCGCTCCTTCACCACGAATGAATCACGATTCCCGCACTTCTTGCTGCTTACTGCTGGTCTTCACATCCTGTTTTGCCAACCATGACTCCAGATTGGAGGTGTTGCGACGAGCCAGGACGTCTTCGGTCACATAGAGCGGCGCCCGCGTTCGCAAGGCCAGTGAAATGGCGTCGCTCGGCCTGGCGTCCACGGTCCGTTCCACCCCATTGTTTTCCAGATAGACGGTCGCGTAGTAGGTGCTGTTCTTCACGTCGGCGATCACGATGCGACGGACGCTGACGTTCAGATGTTCCATAAAACTCTTGATCAGATCATGGCTCATCGGCCGGGGCGTCAACGTCGTGTCGAGCGCCAGCTTGATCGCATGCCCCTCCGCGGCGCCGATCCAGATCGGGAAGCTGTCAGGATGGCCATCCCGCCGGGCGAGCACGAGAATTTTGGTATCGGTGTTGGTCTCGTCGAGTACGCGATCCACAGCATATTCGATGAGGCGCGGTTGGGATGCAGGGTTGGGCTGGCTCATCATGAATCCAATTTACCGAAATCCTCGGGCTTCAAGTTTTCCAGCCACTGCTCCAGTTCTTCCGAGCTCTGTTTGTTGAGCACCGATTCCTTGGCGAACACCGGCGCGCTGCACCGCAATGCCAGCGCGATGGCATCGCTGGGGCGTGCATCGACCGTATATTCCGAGTCTTGGTACATGAGATGGATTTTGGCGAAATAGGTATTCTCGTTCAGGTCCGTGATGACGACGCTAATGACTTTCGCGTCATAGGCATCGAGGATTGATTTCATAAGATCATGCGTCATCGGACGGGGAGGGGCAACATTCTCGAGCGCCATGCTGATGGCACCGGCCTCCGCCTTGCCCACCCAGATCGGAAGCATCTCGTGCCCATCTTCGTCGCGGAGGACGACGATGTATGCGTTGTTGTAGGGGTCGAACATCAACCCCTTGAGATGCATTTGGGTGATCACGGCAATCGAGGCTCCAGGACGCACGCTAAGTTCTTCGAGATCCGAAAGGAACTTTGCACCCTATCATTTTTGAATTTAAACTGTCAACGAAGCTGGCGAGAATCCAAGAGAAAAGTGGTCAACTGCATATTCAACTACGCGCGCCAATCGGGAATTGGGGAAGATGGTCACGACTTCGGCCGATAATTTTGATCCAGCTTGGATGTATCCGCCTGTTCACCGTCCAGTTTAAGGAACGCCTTCATTTGCTTTTTCACCAGTTCCCGCCCGCTCTCGTCGCCAAGGTTGACCTGATATTCATTAATGACCATAACCCGCATGGATTCCCATTTCTTCCAGCAGGGTTTGCAGACCTTCGACTTAATCTCTGTTTCCAGTTTGCCCATGAAGAGGGGATCCGTGATCAGTTCTCCCGCCTGTCCGCACGTCACGCACTGAACGTCTGCCATAATTGCTTAACCCTCCTTTAATGAAGCCGAATTCAGCGGAGATTCTAGCACCGGCGTCCTTTTAAAGAAAGGAGGGTCACCTGGAGCCTCCGGCGATTGACCCTTATTCCACTTCATGTTAGAAGTGGCGCCCCTTCACTGCTGGCCCGGATGGCGGAATTGGCAGACGCGCCGGACTCAAAATCCGGTTCTCGCAAGAGAGTGGGAGTTCGACCCTCCCTCCGGGCACCATGGAACCCCGTATAACCCATGACGAACCCTAGGACTTCCCCCCTTGACTTGTTTTTTGGAGTGGCCTATAGTCCGGCTCCTAATCTTAGGAAAATAAAATGAATTCATGGGTCAGTGAATTCATGATTCAATCGTCCTGTCCTGTTGTCCGTCATTTAACTTTTTTTTCTAACTCACCAAGGAGGCAGCACATGCGTAAGGTGTTGGCGCTAGGAGCGGCAATTCTCTTTGTCGGCTCCGTGAGTGTAGCGGTCGCCCAGGAACGGTTGCAGAGCAACCAATCCGGTATGGGCGTAGGCGAAGGGGTCGGTGACGTGTCAGGAAATAGCACGCGCGTAAATGTTTTTGATCGTACGAGCTTTCTTGATCGGTTGTCGCAGGCGGAAACTGTCTATGGCCGTGTGTTGGGCGTCGATATTCCCGGCAAGAAGCTGCACCTGGAAAGCGGCGGCAGCTCCCATGATGAAGGTCGTGCGGGCGGAGGCGCGATGGCCTACCGCACCGTGTATTTCGATGACAAGACCAACATGGACCAGGTCCGCACGTTGGAAGCGGGTGACGATATCATTGTCAGTGCCTTCGAGGAGACGACTGCGGCACAGCCTTTCGGGACCGGCCGCAAGCTGGTTCGTGATATCAGCGTGCTGCGCGGGAACGAGAAACTCGCCGGGTTTGGTGGTTTGGGTCAGCGTCCGAACCCGATGACCGAGCGCGGCATCAACACCAATAGCGGCTCGACCACAGGCGGCGTCAGCGGCGGAGTGTTCCCGGGCACCGCGAGTGGAAACGTGACGACCGGCATCTCCGAGTTTACGGGTGCGGCACCGTGTTGGAACTGCGAACCGCAGCCGGGCTGGGGCTATCAGACGGTGGCACCGGAGACCAAAGTCCAGAACAAGTCGGACTACGGTGCTGATGTGGCCAAGCCGAATCTCGTCAAGGGCCTGCAGTAAACAAAGACGTCAGTCGGTACTAACGAAGGGGCAGCCAAACGGCTGCCCCTTTTTATTGGTGCCGGTCACGGATGACCGCCGGTCTTTGCGAGTGTATGCGCTGCTTGATGCGATTTTCCTCGCACAGTTCTGAGACCACATGGACGAGCAGAAACAAGCGATGCCTCCTTCCGAGTCATGATCCGGCGGCAATGAGCTATCTCCGTTCCGTCCGCGCGCCAGTGAGCACCAACGTGACTTCCGAGTCATGCGGGAAGGAGCGGAACTGTTCGAGCAGCCCGGCTGCCGTTCCCTGATGCACGCGCTCGTCAGCTTTCGTCATGTTGACCGCCAGCGTCACTATTCTGTGAGGCAGAACGCGTTCCAGGCGCTCGAGAAGGCGCGGAACTGCAGAGGGAGACAGGAACATGACCGTCGTCGCGCCTTCACGGCGCAGTCCTTTCAAGAACCGGTCGAGCCGTTGACCAGCACGAGGCAACCTGCCGACGAACAACAGGCGGTCGGCGCTCTCGCCCGAGAGCGCTACGGCAGCGGTTAAGGCCGACGGGCCGGGGATCACGATCACCGCATGCCCGGCAGCCCGTACGGCGGAGATCAGCAATCGGCCGGGATCGTAAATGGCCGGCATGCCGCTATCGGATACGAGCGCGATATCGTGCCCTGCGTTGAGCCGATCGAGGAGTACGGCTATTTTTTCTTCGTCGCCTCGCCCGTAACCGGTGACGGTGGCCGCAATGCCGTGATGGTTCAATAGTGTCTGGGTGACGAGCGGCGTTTCTGCAACCACAATCGAGACTCGAGCGAGGACCGTCCGTGCGCGGAGCGTCAAATCCTCCGAGCAGCCGATGGGAGTGCCGACGATGAAGAGGCTGCCGGTGGAAGGACGGCTCTGGGACCCGAACGCTTTGCGAGACGTTTGTTGACTCTTTTGGCGCCCCATCGATATAATTCTACGCGCTTACCCAGGCCAATTGTCCTGAAAAGTTCAGGGGATAGACCTCATGGCCGCCGTCTTCTTCATGGTCACTATGGCGCTGTATTTTGCCGCCACAGTGTCCTTCCTCGCATTGTTGGTCAGGCGGGCGGATGCCCTCTCCACGTTTTCGCTGACCATTACGGCCGTCGGCTTTGCCACCCATACGGTCGCGCTGGTCCTCCGGATGCTGACAGGGCCGGGGGCCTCCACCCCAAGCATTCATGAAGCCTTGTCCTTTTTTTCCTGGATGCTGATCCTCGTGTTTCTTGCCGTGGAATTCCGTCACAGGCTTCACGTTTTAGGATCATTCATCGTTCCCCTGGCGCTTGTGTCGTTGGTGTCGGCCGCGGCGCTTCCCGACACGGTGCCGACGCTGCAGCCGGTGTTTCGAACGCTCTGGGTCCACGTGACGTTGAGTATGCTCGGCACCGTCGGCTTTGCCGTCGCCTTCGTTGCAGGCGTCATGTATCTGATTCAGGACGGACTTCTCAAGTCAAAGCGATTCAATGTGCTGTATTCGAAGTTGCCGGCCTTGGATTTTCTCGATGACTTGAACCAGCAATCGATCGTCCTGGGCTTCCCGCTTCTCACGCTTGGAATCATCACCGGCGCTATCTCGGCCGAGTTTGCCCGAGGCAGCTACGTGAACTGGAATCCCGAACAGACGTGGGCGCTGGTCACCTGGCTCTTCTATTTTGTCGTTCTGGTCGGTCGGCTGACCGTTGGATGGCGGGCCAAACGCGCCGCCTATTTGACGATCATTGGATTTGCCGGTGTGGTTCTTACTTTGGTTGGGGTGGCTATTAAGAGCTTCGGGTCGGTGTCTTAATATGCATATTGTGGTCGTCGGACTCAGCCATAAAACTGCCCCGGTGGAGATCCGGGAAAAGCTGGCTGTTCCCGAAAGCCGCCTTGGGGAGGCGCTTACGAGGCTCTGCGGATATTCCGGAATCAAAGAAGGAATGCTGTTGTCGACGTGCAACCGTGTGGAAGTATACGCCGTCGTGGAGGAACTCGAGGGCGGATATGGACGTATCCAGGAATTTCTCGCCGATGCGCATTTGTCGGTGTCATCCGAACAATTGACACCGCATTTATATTGGCAAACAGGTGACCGCGCCGTCGCGCACTTGTTCCGGGTGGCCTGCAGCCTCGACTCCATGGTGGTCGGTGAATCGCAGATTCTCGGACAGGTCAAAGACGCCTTCGAAACGGCGCTGACGCACAAGACGACGGGCCTGATCCTCAATAAAGTGGTCAAGAAGGCGATTTCCGTCGCGAAACGGGTGCGGACCGATACGAAGATCGCCGAGACCGCCGTCTCCGTCAGCTATGCCGCGGTCGAGTTGGCAAAGAAAATCTTTTCGGATTTGCGGGATAAAACCGTGCTGTTGGTGGGAGCCGGCGAAATGGCCAAACTGGCGGCGCGTCATTTCATTGCGAGTGGTGTACGGCACGTGCGCGTCACCACAAGAACGCCACAGCACGCGGTCGCATTGGCCGATCGGTTCAGCGGAACGGCCGTTCCGTTTGAACAGTTCCGTGAAGAAATGGCGTCGGCCGACATCGTACTCGTTTCAACGGGAGCTGCGCATTATCTCGTCGGCACTGATGACGTGCAGCGGGCGGTGAAGCAACGCATGAACAGGCCGATGTTTCTCATCGACATCTCGGTGCCGCGCAACATCGATCCCGCCGTCCGGCACGTCGACAACGCGTTTCTCTTCGATATCGATGACCTCAAGTTCCGTGTCGAGCAAAATCGCGGAGAGCGCATGCAAGAGGCGGAGCGGGCTGAGCATATGGTCATCGAGGAGGTCGGCGCAGTCCGCCAATGGCTCAAGTCGTTGGAAGTCACCCCCACGATCGTCGCGCTGAAGAGCCGGGTGGAGGATATCAAGCGGGCCGAAGTCGAGAAAGTGCTGGGGCGCCTTCCGCACCTCCCGCCCGAGGAACGCGCGTTGGTTGAGGCCATGGCGTCGGCGATCGTAAACAAGCTGATCCATAATACGATGGTGACCCTCAAGTCGCAGGTGGCCTCGGCGGACGGGGCGGCATTTGTGGAAGCGGCCAGACGCTTCTTCAATCTCAGTGAGGCTCCCAGCACGGAGGATTTTGAGATCGAAGCGCCGACGACCCGAACGAGCGCAAACAAGCCCGGGTGATCCGGCGGAGACGTGATGGGATTGGTAGGAAAAGGGCCGAAGTTGTTCACGTGTCCCAGATGCCGAAAGGCGTATTTGGGCCATGATCCGCTGCCGGATTGCCCAGCTTGCGGTTACGACTACCGGGTGAAGGGCGGCTTTCGATGGGATGTGCTGGTCTACCTGCTTTCGGTGCTGGGGCTGATCAGTTACCTCCTGGTATCGTCCTCTTATCGTACGTTGATTACCCAGCCGGCTTCGAGCGACCCGCCATCGGCTGCAACACAAGCTTCGCCCTCCGTGTCGGCGGGTGAGAAGCTTCCTGGATCGCGTCAGGCTCCGCTGGTCTATCCTCCTGAGCCGGATGCGAACCGCTGATATGACCGGTTTGATGCAAGAGCGATCAACCTTGGTGCTGGGAACGCGCGGAAGCAAGTTGGCGGTTCATCAGAGCGAATGGGTACAGGCGCGCATTCAGGAACTCGCTCCCCACGTGACGGTCACGCTGCGCCGCATCCAAACTTCCGGCGACAAGATCCTCGACGTGCCTCTGGCCAAGATCGGCGGGAAAGGCCTGTTCGTCAAGGAAATCGAGGAGGCATTGCTGTCGGGCGAGATCGATCTGGCGGTCCATAGCATGAAGGATGTGCCGACCGAATTGCCTGCCGGGTTGGACCTGCTCTGCATTCCCCTGCGCGAGGACGCCCGCGACGCCTTGATCAGTCGAAACGGTAAACAGTTCAAGGATCTCCCGCCGAGAGCGAGGATCGGAACGAGCAGTCTCAGGCGTCAGGCGCAGTTGCTTCAGGCAAGGCCGGACCTTTCGATCAGCATGTTGCGGGGCAATCTCGATACCCGGTTAAGAAAATTACGCGAAGGGCATTTCGATGCGATCGTGCTTGCCGCCGCGGGGCTGCGTCGACTTGGATGGGAGAATGAGATTACCGAATACCTCGCACCAGAGGTCAGTTTGCCGGCGATCGGCCAGGGTGCGCTGGGCATCGAAGGCAGGCGGGGGGATGGCTTTGTGCGCGAGGTGCTCGGCAAGCTCGAACACAAGCCCACGCGGACCGCGGTGATGGCC
>DASUXH010000262.1:0-5862 GCA_036378015.1 Nitrospira sp.
AAAGTGCGCAAGATTCTGAAAATCGCTCGGGAACCGATCTCATTGGAAACGCCGATTGGTGAAGAGGAAGACAGCCACCTGGGAGACTTCATTGAAGACAAGAAAGCCATTTCTCCCTTGGAAGCGGCGATCCGGTACGATTTACAGCGACAAATCAACAGCGCCCTCGAGACATTGACGCCGAGGGAAGAAAAGGTGCTGCGCAAACGTTTCGGCATCGGTGAGGCGACCGATCACACACTGGAAGAGGTCGGCCAGGACTTCGAGGTTACCCGCGAACGCATCCGACAGATCGAAGCCAAGGCGCTCCGGAAGCTGCGCCATCCGAGCCGGAGCAAAAAGCTCCGCAGTTTCGTCGAGAGCTTGTAAAACTAGTCGGAAGATTTGACTCTGTCTCGCGCTCAGGCCTAGAATCGGATTCATCGAGGTCGATCGTCATCTGACCGGCGGCTGAGCGATTTCGTTCGGGGCCCATAGCTCAGGTGGTTAGAGCGGCTGACTCATAATCAGCTGGTCCTAGGTTCGAGTCCTAGTGGGCCCACCAATGGACCGGCACGAATGCCGATACCTTCCTTCATCGTTTCAGCCATGGGAGTGCATTGAACCAGAACCTGTCTCCTCTCATCGACCTGCAAAAGCTGGATCTCCGTATCATGGAGATCACCGAACAGCGCCGAAAGATCCCCGAACGTCTTCATGCCGTCGAAGCGCCTCTCCGTGAGGCCAAACAGTCGCTACAGGACATGAGCGCCGCTGTTGAAGCCTCCGTCAAGGAGCGCCGCTCCCATGAGCGGGACGTCGAAGCGCAAGACGCTCATACCGACAAGATGCGCACGAGGTTGTCGGAGCTCAAGACCAACAAGGAATACCAGGCACATCTCTTTGAGTTGCAGATGGCCAACAAGAAAAAGTCTGAAATCGAAGACAAGGTTCTGGCATGCATGGAAAGAATCGAACAACTGCAGCAGACGGTGAAGGAGGCGCAAGACAAAGTTCGAACTGCAGAGCACGTCTTTACCAAGGAAAAGCAGGTGTTGGACGAACTCGAGAGCCGGCTATCCGCCGAACTGGCTGAACTGGAATCGCAGCAGCGGGATCGATCAGCGAACGTCGAACCCGGTCTGTTGGCCCGCTATACGAAACTGAAGGCCGCGAGAAAAGACCAGCCGCTCGCGGCGATTAAGGGAGGCATATGTGCGGGATGCCGACTGCAAATTCCTCCGCAACTGATCGCGGAAGTGAAACGATCCCAGGATCTTCATACGTGTCCCTATTGCCATCGCATGCTGTACTGGGACGGCGATGCCCAGGCCGACCAGAGACCGCAGAGCCAAGACAAACCCTCCGATCTCGAAGTGGGCGAGTCAGTCTAGCGGGTGTTCTCCTTCCTACAGACGAATCCACGTGTCATGTGATCAGCCGGCGGAAGTCCCGACGACGGCCTTCGTCGTTTTGAAGTGGAGCTTTGCGATCGTGGACAATCGCTGCTCCCCGTGCTTTTTTACGATCATTCTGCCCGCCAGCTCTACGGCCGGAGAAGCCCCTTTGGGAAGCATGGTTCCCACCTCCTCCGACAGGCGTTTAAGCCGCAGGAGGAACTCGGCGCGGGCCACGATGGATGCGGCAGCAACGGCAAGATCCGACTCGGCCTTCGTCCGCTGCTCGAGCACGATTTTCCGTCCTTTTTCCTGAAGGGCATTGAGAATCAACCGTTCGTCGCCAAATTGATCGGAAATGGCCCGTTCACAGGACACCCGTTCCAGAAGGGTCTCTAAGGCCTTCGCGTGCCCCCAGGCGAGCAGCCGATTCAAGTTTTTGATCTTCGCATACAGTTCGTTGTATTTCTGGGGTCCGATGGCGATCACGCTGTGCGGGCAGATTGTCTTGATGTCGGGGGAGAGTTCGAGGATGCGGCCGTCGGAAATTTTCTTGCTGTCCCGCACCGCCATGAGCGCGAGTTCGTCCTGCGTCGTTGCGTCCACGAATACGGCGGCAATGACGAGCGGGCCGAAGTAATCGCCTTTGCCCGACTCGTCGATTCCGATGCGTTCAATGGAGTCTGGAGGCATTCCGTGACTGACGTGCGAGCGGCGTCGAGAGCCGGTCTGAAGTCCCGCAGTAGAAAATGTCGCTGAGGAGCGGTAATCTACCAGAGCCGGTGAAGCCGGTCAAACGAAGCCAATCAGACAGGGTTTGCCAGAAACGAGCTGCTGGAGGGACGCCATGCGAGCACTCCAACCGACCGCCTGCGCTATAATGCTCTTGGGTCTCCTGTTGCCGCCCGCCGTGTTCCTCGGATGCGAAACCAATCCGTACACCGGGCGATCGCAGTTTCTGATGACCTCCGTATCGCAAGAAATGCAGATGGGGACGCAAGCGTACGGTCAGGTCAAGAACGATCCCAAGATGAAACAATCGCAGGACCCGCGCGAGATCGAGCCGGTCAAACGGGTGGCCGTCCACATCATCGAGTCGGCGAAGCGGTCCAAGTATGCGGAGATGGCGAAGCAATTTCAGTGGGAAGTCACGGTCTTCAAAGACGATAAGACGGCGAATGCATTTGCGCTTCCTGGAGGCAAGATCGCCGTCTATACCGGCATTTTCCCGATGGCGAAGACCGAAGCCGGTCTGGCAGCGGTGCTGGGGCATGAAGTTGTCCATGCCTTGGCGCGTCATGGGGCCGAACGGATGAGTCAGGGAGAGGCTGCGAATATCGGCGTGCAGGTTCTCGGAGCCGCGGCCGGCATTGGGACCGGCAATGCGGCCCTCGGGCAGGCGACAATGGCGGCGTTGGGGGCCGGAGCCCAAGTCGGAGTGCTGCTTCCCTTTAGCCGCAAACACGAGTCAGAAGCCGATTACATCGGCATCCTGCTCGCGGCCGATGCGGGCTATGACCCCCGAGAATCGGTCGCATTGTGGGAACGGATGTCACGGTCCGGCGGAGGCGCGCCGGCGGAATTCATGTCGACGCATCCCAGCAATGAAACGCGCATCGATCAACTGAAGCAATGGATGCCTGAAGCGATGGCGATCTATCAATCGAAACCACCCGTTGCGGCGGCCGAATTGCCTCCGATCGGCCGTTAGAGCCAACCTGCGGCTTTCTTCATCGGCTTGTTGCATCCCGAACCACTGTTTTCTATACTGAGTTTTGCACGAGGGAGAAGACCGGGTGATCGCTCGTCAACCGACGAGAGGAAAGTCCGGACTTCATGGGTAGAGCGCTGGGTAACGCCCAGGCGGAGCGATCCGACACCGGCACCACAGAGAACAGACCGCCGATGGCCAAAGCGACAGGATCCCAATCGAGTCGCAGCGGATCAGGCAAGGGTGAAACGGCGGGGTAAGAGCCCACCGCGGGGATGGCGACATCACCGGCACGGTAAGCGTCGCTCGATGCAAGACCAAATAGGAAGACGACTGCCGCCTCTTCGAACTGCGGCGACCGGCTGGCCCGGCCGAGGTCTTCGGGTAGGTCGCTTGAGGTCCGAGGCAACTCGGATCCCAGAGAAATGATCACTGCCGTCAAGGAGCATATCCTCGGCGGAACAGAATCCGGCTTATAGGTCTTCTCCACCGTGCTCTTACTGCTGCGATTGATGCTGGCCCGTATAAGGTCCTGATCTCCTATTGACCTGGCAAGACCTTGGTGCTAGCATCTCTGATCTTTCTCATTGATTTTTCAGATATTTCTGAATGATCAGTGGAATGGTGTAACTTTTGACAACCGCGATGGGACGGGTGTCTCCATCCGTGTCACGGCACGGAGTGAGGGAGGAGGCTCAGCATGAAACTGACAGGCGCCGAAATTTTTATCGAGTGCCTCAAGCGTGAAGGTGTGAAGACGCTATTCGCGTTGCCGGGCGGCGTTGTGCTCAAGATTTTCGACATGCTGCACCAGCAAAAAGACATCGAAGTGGTCTTGACGCGCCATGAACAAGGCGCGGGTCACATGGCAGAGGGCTATGCGAAGGCCACGGGCAAGGCGGGTGTCTGCTTGGTGACCTCCGGACCGGGTATGACGAACGTGATCACGGCTCTCGCTGATGCCTATATGGATTCTGTCCCGCTGGTGTGCTTTAGCGGGCAGGTCCCGACAAGCCTCATCGGCAACGATGCCTTCCAAGAGGCGGACAATGTCGGCCTGAGCCGTCCATGCACGAAATACAACTTCCTCGTGAAGGACGTAAACGAACTGGCCTCTACCATCAAAGAAGCGTTTTACATCGCGACGACCGGCCGCCCAGGACCGGTCTTGGTGGACATCCCAAAAGACGTTTCGATGGACAAGACGGAGTTCAACTATCCTAATTCGGTGTCGATTAGAGGCTACAACCCGACCTACGAAGGCAACAAGTGGCAGATTAAGCAGGCGGCCGAAGCCATCATGAAGGCCAAGAAGCCGATTCTCTACGTCGGCGGCGGCGTCGTCTTCTCCGGAGCTTCCAAGGAATTGATCGAATTGGCCGAGTTGACGCAGATTCCAGTCGACATGACGTTAATGGGTCTGGGCGCGTTCCCAGGGGAGCATCCGTTATCGCTCGGCATGATGGGCATGCATGGGACGTATCAAGCCAACATGGCCGTTCATTATTCCGATCTGGTCGTCGCAATCGGCGCACGGTTCGACGACCGGGTCACCGGCAAGGTGGCGGAGTTTTGTCCCTACGCCAAGATCATCCACATTGACATCGATCCCACCTCGATCAGAAAGAATATCCACGTCGATATTCCCATCGTCGGGGACTGCAAGGCGGTGTTGCGCGAGTTGAATCAGATCCTCCGGGCCACGGTCAATGGGGAACAAAAGGAACTCCGTAAAGCCTGGTGGGATCAGATCCGCGAATGGGAGCAGGGCCATCCGCTGAGCTACCAACAGGAAGCCGAAGGACCCATCAAGCCGCAACAAGTCATCAAACGCCTGTACGAATTGACCAAAGATCTGGATCCGATCGTCTCCACGGACGTCGGCCAGCATCAGATGTGGGCAGCGCAATACTTCAAAATGGCCAAACCCAACCGCTGGCTGACCTCAGGCGGTCTTGGAACGATGGGATTTGGTTTTCCCGCGGCCATGGGCGCGCAAGCGGCTTTTCCCGGCCGGCTCGTGCTCTGTATCGCCGGCGACGGCAGCGTGCAAATGAACATGCAGGAGATGGCGACGGCGGTCGTCCATAAGCTTCCCGTGAAAGTCATCGTAGTGAACAATCGGTTTCACGGCATGGTCCGGCAATGGCAGGACCTGTTTTACGAAGGACGATATGCTTCCAGCTACCTCGATACGACGCCGGATTTCGTCAAGCTGGCCGAAGCATATGGGGCGGTGGGGTTGCGCGCCGTCAAAGTGGGCGATCTGGATGGCGTCCTGAAGGAAGCCATTGAAGCCAAAGGACCGGTGATCGTCGACGTGCCGACGCATCCTTTCGAGAACGTCTATCCCATGATTCCGGCGGGGGGGTGCAATCACGAGATGATTCTTGAGGATCCGCCCGAGTTGAAGCAAAAACAGAGCGGTGCGGCCAAAACGGCCCCTCAGGACAAAGACACGATTCTCACGGCCTAGCATGGAACACATCATCTTAGTCACCGTCGAGAACAAGTTCGGTGTGCTCTCCCGGATTGCGGGATTGTTCAGCGGCAGGGGATTCAACATCGAAAGTCTCTCGGTCGCCCCCACGTTGGATCCGTCGATGTCGCAGATGACGATCGTCACCTCAGGCGACGAACGGATCGTCGAACAGATCGTCAAACAGTTGAACAAGCTGATCGATGTGATTAAGGTCGTCGACCTGAACGAAAGCGATTTTGTTTCACGTGAGACGGCGCTGATTAAGGTTCATACGAGACAGGAAGATCGAGCCG
>DASUXH010000263.1:0-2306 GCA_036378015.1 Nitrospira sp.
GAGCGAATTCAGCAGTCGTTGAACCCCGGGCTTACGATCGAAGGCATCGTCTTGACAATGTTTGATGTCAGGAATACGTTGGCGCGCCAAGTTGCCGATCAAGTGCGTGGGCATTTCAAGGAGTTGGTGTATCAGACCACAATCCCGCGCAACGTCACGCTTGCCGAAGCGCCCAGCTACGGGCGTCCGGTTCTCCTCTATAACATGGCCTCGGCCGGTGCCCAATCTTACCTCTCTCTAGCAAAGGAGTTTCTCAGCCATGGAGAAAAGAGCGCTCGGTAGAGGACTCGACGCGTTACTGCCTACGACCAAACCGGCGCCGATGCCCGAGTTGCCGGAGGTGCAGCATTTGGGCGTCGATGCGATTGTTCCGAATCGATATCAGCCTCGGCAGAAATTCTCAGCGCAGGAATTGTCCGAGCTGGCGGCATCGTTGAAGCAAAGCGGCTTGCTTCAGCCGGTGTTGGTCAGGCGGAAAGGCGACGGAATGTACGAGTTGATTTCAGGAGAACGTCGCTGGCGCGCGGCCCGAGAGGCCGGCATGGAGACGATCCAAGCGGTCGTCCGGAACTGCAGCGATGAGGAATCGATGCTCCTCGCGCTGGTGGAAAACCTTCAACGCGAAGACCTCAATCCAATGGAAATGGCTCGCGCGTATCAGCGCATGATGAACGAATTTGGACTGACCCAGGACATAATTGCGCAGCGAGTGGGCTGCGAGCGATCTTCAATCGCGAATAGCGTCCGTCTCATGAACCTTCCGATGGAGGTGCAAGAACTCATCGAAAGCGGTCAGCTCTCCGCAGGGCATGCAAAGGTCATCTTGGGTCTGGCGAATCCTGCTGAGCAACTGCGCGTGGCCAACCTTGTCATCGTTCGAAACCTCTCTGTGCGTGAGACGGAAAAAATTCTTGCCTCCAGTGTAATCATCAGAAAACGCAATGCAAAAGAGCCGCGGCGGTCTCCGCTTTTGGATGTGGAAGAGCGTTTGCAAAAGCGACTGGGGACCAAAGTGTCGGTGCTCAATGGGAAGAGTGGAGGCAAAGTGATCATCCATTATTTTTCCCCCGCTGAGCTCGACGGTATTCTCGAGCAACTGCTTCAGTAGTTCCCCTCTACGTACACGCCTCAAAGCCGTATGAAATAAACGGCATATTTGTTGCTAAATCCTGCGACCGGTGGCAGTGTTTGTTCGTGCGCCTAAAGTCTTCGCGAACGGACGTTGTCATGATCGAGGGAAGCGGGAGGATAGCTCATGTGGGGTCAGGAAAAGCAGGACGCAAAACGAGTCAGTGAAGGAGATCCGGAAGCCGGAGCGCCGTCTACCGCAGCGACGCCAGACGGCACCGAAGACATCATCGCGTTCGTCGGAAAGGGAGTCGAATTCAAGGGTGTGATCTCCTACAGCGGCACCGTAAGGATCGATGGAAATCTCGACGGCGAAATCCACACTGACGGAGTGCTGCTCATCGGTGATGAAGCGGTCATTCAAGCCAAGGTGACGGCAGGAACCATTGTCTGTAAAGGGAAGATTACGGGTGACATCGCCGCCAAGGAACGGGTCAAGCTACGGGCGCCTGCGGTGTTCAACGGCAGCATGAAGACGCCGATGCTTTCTATCGAAGATGGGGTTCTGTTCAATGGCGGTTTAGAAATGACCCAGGCTCGCGATGGGTCTGTGCTGCATCCTGTCGCCAAGTCGCCGACGCCCGGAGTGAAGCTGGCCGGATAATTACGCAGGGTAAAATACGTATCAAACCTACGGAGGCACGACCATGTGGGCAAGGAAGGAACACAGCGATCACACGACGGAGCCCGACTTCCAGAATTTTACGCTGTTGGCAAAGGACGTCGATTTCAAAGGGGTCGTCAACTTCGATGGGACCGTACGGGTTGACGGCCGTGTCGAGGGTGAGATCCACACGACAGGCACATTGATCGTTGGAGAAAACGCCATCATCAAGGGAATCGTGTCGGCGGGTGTCCTCATGAACAGCGGCAAAATCAACGGCACCATCACCGCCATAGAGAAAATTCAAATCCTCAAACCAGGAGTGCTGGTCGGGGATGTTCGAACGCCGTCGATCGCGATTGAAGAGGGATCGCACTTCCACGGCATGTGCGACATGGGTGTCCGTGCGTGGTCGGAGCCTGCACCCGTTTCGATCGCTTCTTAGCCCGTTCTCACCCCACAACCTGTCGATGTTCGGACCCCTGGCCCTTTGTACTCTCTGCCGGTACAATACCGGCCTATGAACAAGCCCAAAATCCTCCTCGGAATGAGCGGCGGCGTGGACAGCTCTGTG
>DASUXH010000264.1:0-5268 GCA_036378015.1 Nitrospira sp.
CCCGCTTGATCGACGGGCTGGTGACGCGCTCGCGCACGTTCGCAGGAAGGCCGCCAATGAGCACCAGTCGTGAGACACGGTCCGGGTGCGCCAAGGCCATCCCGATGGCCAAGCCGGCGCCCATGGAATTGCCGACCAGCGCTGCTTGCTGAATCTGGAGCGCGTCCATGAAGCCGACGAAGTAGTCCAGCATCTGATCCGGTCGATATTCGATCTCCGGTTTTGCTGAGAGGCCGGAGCCGATGAGATCGGGCGTGATGAGGCGGAAGCTCGCAGACAGGGGCCGTTGCTGATGCTCCCATTGCCACATGGATCCGCCGAATCCATGGATGAGAATGACCGGCTGGCCCTGACCAAGCTCCAGGTAGGCCATGAGCTGGCCTTTGACGTCAACCGTGTGGAGGGGAATCCGGTCGAACGCCTCGAATGAGGGAGGAATCGGAGGAGGAGAGGAACAAGCCGCCATGACGAAGATCGACGCGAGTAGAAGGGCGATGCCTCGCCTGTTCAACATCCAGCCAGCCACGCACATCGCCGGACGAGATTATTCCAGTTGGATGACGGTCTCATCCGTTTTGACGTTTTCGCCTTCAGCGACAAGAATGGCGGCGACTTGACCGTCGATGGGCGCCGGCACGCGGCTTTCCATTTTCATCGCTTCGATGATCAGCAGGGGATCGCCGGCTTTGACGCGCTGGTCCTTCTCGACGAGCACTTTGACGACCCGTCCGGGCATCGGGGGCGCCACGTCGCCCGGCTTCGACGGTTTCGGCCGCCTCGGTTTCGTGTCCTTGCCGCCCTCCGGAGCCTCAGGCACTCCGGCCAACACTTCTTGAATGGTTTCGAGAGACACCTCTTCGAGCTTGTCGTTGACACGAATGTAGTAGGGTTTGCGTCCGTCGGTCTTGCGGCCGGACCCCGAGACCTTCACGTGATAGGTTTCACCGTGAACGGTGACGTTGAATTCTACGGGGGCTAAATGCAGCTCGCCCGCGACCGCCGGGCCCTTGGCCGGCGTCATCTCGAGCGGTTCCGGCACCAGATCGCCCTTCTCACGCGCCTCGAAAAAGTCCCGCGCGATGGCGGGAAAGAGGGCGAAGGAAAGCTGGTCTTCGAGCGTTTCGGCGGAAGGCGGAAGATCCTTTTTGAGCGCATCCAACTCCGGATCCAACCGATCCGCCGGCCTGGTCTTGATCTGCTCTTCGTCGCCGATCGCCCGAGCCATGATGTCCCGATCCACTTGCCCGGGCGCACGACCGTAGAGGCCCAGGAAGTAATTCTTGGTCTCGTTCGTAATCACCTTGTAGCGCTCGCCCGTCAGGACGTTCAACGTCGCCTGTGTGCCGACGATCTGGCTCGTCGGTGTGACCAGCGGCGGATAGCCCATGTCCTTCCGCACGCGTGGGACTTCATCGAGCACTTCCTTCATACGGTCGAGAGCATTCTGTTCCGTGAGCTGCGCCGCCAGGTTCGAGAGCATGCCCCCGGGAATTTGGGAGGTCAAAATCTCGGCATCCACGCCGGTGAAATCGCTTTCAAACTGGCGGTAGCGGCGGCGGACGGTTCGAAAGTGATCGGTGATCGGCAGGAGAGAGTCAAGCGTCAGGCCTGTATCGTAAGGCGTGCCGTGCAGCGAGGCCACCATGGTTTCGGTCTCCGGATGCGACGTGCCTCCGGCCAGGGGGGACATGGCGGTGTCCAGCATGTCGAGTCCGCCTAGGATGGCCATGAGAGCGGACATCGAGGCCATGCCGGACGTGTAATGGGAGTGGAGATGGATCGGGACCTTGACGGCGGTCTTGAGGCGGCGCACGAGGTGATAGGCGTCGAGCGGCGCCAGGAGGCCGGCCATATCCTTGATGCACAGCGTGTCGGTGCCGAGGTCCTCGAGCTGCTTCGCCAAATCGACGTAGCGGTCGATGCTGTGGACCGGGCTGACCGTGTAACTGATGGCGGCCTCCGCGTGTTTGCCGCAGGCTTTTACTTCCCGAATCGACCGGTCGACATTACGCACATCGTTGAGCGCATCGAAGATGCGAAAGACGTCGATGCCGTTCGCGGCAGACCGTTCAATGAACCGCTCGAGCACGTCGTCCGCATAGTGCCGGTAGCCCACGAGGTTTTGGCCCCGAAGCAGCATCTGCAACTTCGTATGCGGCATGGCGGCGCGAAGCGCACGCAGGCGTTCCCACGGATCTTCTTTCAGAAATCGCAAACAGGTATCGAACGTGGCGCCGCCCCACACTTCCAACGACCAAAAGCCGACGGCGTCGAGTTTTTGGGCGATCGGCAGCATGTCTTCCGTTCGCATTCTCGTGGCCAAGAGCGATTGGTGCCCGTCGCGGAGCGCGACGTCTGTGATCAAGATAGGCTTTCCGGCGGCCGGTTGGATGGCAAGCTCGCGTGGACGTGACGACGTCTTGGAGACTGCCCCCGAAGGGCGCTTCTTTGCCGTGAGCTTCTTGATGGGTCGCTTCGTCGCCATGATATCGTCTCAGGAAGCTGAGCCGTCGTCCGGTGCTACAACCCCTCATACGCCGCGATTGCGGCGGAAATGGCCACCACCAGATCTTCCGGCTGCTCGAATTCGTCATACGCGAAGAGGTCGGGGTGTGTCTCCAGGTAAGAAGTGTCGAAACGCCCGGCGAGAAAATCCTGGTCTTGCATGATGGCTACCATGAACGGAATCGTCGTCTTCACGCCACGCAGCACGTATTCTTCGAGCGACCGCCGCATGCGGCTGACGGTTTCTTCCCAGGTGCGGCCGCGCACGGTCAGCTTGGCCAGCAAGGCGTCGTAATAGGGGGGCACCGTGTAATCCTTGTAGACGGCGCCGTCGATCCGGACGCCGATGCCGCCCGGCGAGAGGTAGGCCGTGACCGTGCCGGTGCAGGGGAGGAAATTGTTCTTCGGATCCTCCGCGTTGATCCGGCATTGGATCGCGTGCCCGTGCAGCGTGACGTCTTCCTGATCGATGTCCAGCGGCTTCCCGGCCGCGATGGAAATCTGGTTGCGCACGATGTCGATGGCCGTGATCTGCTCGGTCACCGTGTGTTCGACCTGCAGCCTTGGATTCATTTCGATGAAGTAGAACCGGCCTTCCGGGTCGAGCAGAAACTCGACGGTGCCGGCATTGTCGTAATTGACGGCGCGGGCGATCGAGATCGCGGCTTCGCCCATTTCCTTGCGCAATTTCGGTGTCAGGATCAGCGAAGGCGCGATTTCGATCAGCTTCTGATGGCGGCGCTGTATCGAACAATCACGCTCCCCCAGATGAATGATGCGGCCGTGCCGATCCGCCAGAATCTGAAATTCGATGTGATGCGGCCGCTCGATGTACTTTTCGAGAAAGATGCTGCCGTCGCCGAACGCCGCCTGGGCTTCCCGCGACGCAACCTCCATGTTTTCACGCAGCGCCGCGTCCGACCGGACGACGCGAAGCCCTCGGCCGCCGCCTCCGGCGCTGGCTTTGATGATCACCGGATAGCCCGCTTTTTTGGCAAACGCCAGAGCGGCATTCACTCCGCTCACCCCGCCTGGAGTTCCAGGGACAATGGGCACGCCGACGGATTCGGCCAGTTCCCGTGCCCTCACTTTGCTGCCCATCAACGTAATGGCGGCAGGGGAGGGGCCGATAAAGGTGATGCCGGCGGCACGACACCCCTCGGCGAACTCGGCGTTTTCCGAAAGAAAGCCGTAGCCAGGGTGAATGGCGTCCGCTCCGATCCGGCAGGCCAGGTCCACGATCTGCCTTCCATCGAGAAATCCTTTCACCGGTCCAGGGCCGACGACATACGCTTCGTCTGCCTTCTTGACGTAAATACCGGTTGAATCGGCCTCGGAGTAGATGGCGGCGGTTGCAATGTTCAATTCGCGGCAGGCGCGGATAATCCGCATGGCAATTTCACCGCGATTGGCTACAAGGATTTTCTTGAACATCTCGCGTCCCTGTTCGGGGGTTGTCACTCTCCGCTCCGTCATGACGGGCGCAAAGGAGGCGTAAGTTAGCATAAGATCAGGAAGAATGTCGAGGGAAGTTGCCCGAAGAACAACGTTGTCGGGAGGGAAACGGAGGAGAGCAACCAGCGAGGAAGGGACGGCCTAATGTCCCTTCCCCGAGAAGGATTAGTTACTTGGCTTGCACCAAAAATCCCTTGGATCTGGCGTTGCCCCCGCCGGCCACCACATCGATGAAGGACATTCCGGCCTTGACGTCGGGGACTGTTGCCTCGATCGTGGTGTCGTTCACGAACTTATAATCGATCTTTGCGGGCCCCGCCGCGCTGAAGGCGACACCGTGGAAGCATTCCTTGGTGCCAAACCCCTCGCCTTTGATCGTGATTTTTTGGCCCGGCTTGGCTTCATCCGGGTCTACTTTATGGATTTTGGGCCGTTTGGATCTGTCGCACACCGGATCGCGTTCAACCCGTTCTACATCAGACCCTTTGATCGATTCCATGTCGTAAAGCGTGAAGCCCGCTCCTTCGACGACGGCTCCCTTGTCGCTAGGCTGTGCTTCTTCCGCGCGGGTGGAATTGGGAGTCGAGACAAGACACAATGCGAGCAGCCCCATGAGGTAGAGTGATAATCGCCAAATCTGCATAGAACCCTCCTTGAACGATAAGGCAGGATTATTTACGCTCGAACGGAATATAGGTGTCGGCAATAATTTGCCGCCCAGCGGGCGATTGCGCAAATTGTGCGAAGGCGTCGACCAAGGGATTGGGGTCTTTCTTTGCCAGCAACAGGACGGGTCGCCTCAGGGGATAGCGCCCATCTTTCACGGTGGGGACCTCCGGCTCGACTCTGTCGACGGGCAACAGACGGACGGCCACACCGCTCGTCACGACGGCCAAGCCCTGATTCAGCGAGATATAAGCGACTGCAGACATGGGAGGAAGCGTGCCCACCACCGTCTTAATGACCTTATCGTCTTTCGCGATCATTTTGGCGCTGTCGGGAATTTTGCCGTCAATACCGAGTTGGCGCTCGAATGCCTCGCGAATGTTTTGATTTTTCGGCCGATCAATCAGCAAGATCTTGGTTTCAGGACCGCCGAGTTCGGACCATTCCTTTACCTTGCCCGAGTAAATGTCGGCCACCTGCTGCTTCGTCACTTCTTTTGTAAAATTCGACAGATGGACGAGAATGCCGATGCCGTCCCAGGCGACCTGCGTGGCCGCCAAGGCCGGATCTTCCGATCCGGTGACGGCGATGTGGGCCTCGCCAGTCTTGACCATTTCCACCGGCTTTGAATGGTCGTCCCAG
>DASUXH010000265.1:0-9928 GCA_036378015.1 Nitrospira sp.
GCAGGGCGGCCCGGGCAGGCTCCGCCAGCACGAGCTGTCGTTGATCGAACGTGTTGGCGCAATATAGATACCGCAGCCCTTCGGCCGTTCCGAGCTCAACGTGCAGCTGTCGGCCGTCGGGTTCTGCCGCGGTGTCTTCCCGAATGACCGTCTTGTCGTTGAGCCGCTCCCAAACTCGCTGAGCGGACGGCCAGTGGTTCTCGTAGAGAGGAATATCGGCCGCTGATGGTGCGGATTGCGGAGCGGCTCGATCGAACGGACGGCCTGGATCCGGTTCCGGTTGCTCATCCCAGTCAATGGCATCGCCCTCCCCTTTTCTCAACACAAAGAAGGGGCCGTCATCGCACAGCTCTTCGACCAATGAATAACGGACCGGCTGCGGCGGCTCGACGAGTTTGAGCGCGCGTCCTGCCAGCGCCCGCTGGAATGGAATGCGCCGGGCCAACTGACGGGTCTTTTCGAAGACGATCATCCTTCCGCCAGGCCGGATGGCGTCGGCCAGATGGTCGAGACGCAAGCCGCATCCCGTACGCCGCTCAAACGCCGATTGCGCCGGAGCATCCTGCAGCCGCTCGAAGGTTCTCCAGCTCGAACTGGGAAGACCCGGATCCTGCTCGGACTGGACCAATGCATGCGTGGCGACGACACAGTCGTACGTCCCGCTCGGAGGACCGGCATCCACATCGGTAGATCGGAACTCCACGTTCTCAAGATGGAAGGCTTCCGCTTTCCGCTGCGCCACGACAATGGAGACACGCGAACGGTCGACCCCAATGACACGCGCATGCGGGTAGCGGCGGGCGTAAAACGTCGTGAGAATGCCCGGACCGCAGCCGAAATCAAGAATGGTCGTGGCACCTCGAAGCGCAGCCTCGACGAGCGGTCCGACGGCCGCGTAGTAGTCGTAACGCTGGCTGTAGAGGACCGGGAGAATTCGTGGGGCGGTGGAAAGGTCGTAAAACGCCGTCTCCTCCCCGGAAGTGCCTTGTCGCTTTTTTTCGACCTGTGCATGCAACGCCGTGAGGTCGTCCGCGGACAACGCCTCGCGTTGCCACTGAAAATACGCCTGGTCGCTGGTAAACCGCCGAAGCCCCCACTGCGCAAGATGATCGTTAAGAGCGTGCTGTAAAAGCGAGTGCGCCACATTACCTCTGAGCAGGATCAAGGGCGAAGGATGTTCAAAACGCCTGCCCGCTAGGCCGCAGCGAGTGAGGGGCCGAGGCGTACGATTCGTGGTACGTCATGGATCCGAACGATGTGAGAACGACGCGGAGGGGCGTTTTCAACATCCTCTCACGGGCGTTTGAGCATGATCGCGTCAAAATAGGTTTCCGGCACCGGATGGGGCAACCGCAACTGCCCATTTCCGAACACGACGTACTTTTCACATGTCAGCTGCTCCAATCCAATCGGACCCTTGGCGTGGAGACGCGCGTTGCTCAATCCGATGTCGCTGCCGAATCCAAATCCTTCCGCATCGTGAAGACGAGAGGAGGCGTTGACGAGCACAGCGGCCGCGTCCGCTTCACGGGTAAATCGCAGGGCAGATGAATAATTCGAGGTGGCAATCGCGGCCGTCATGCAGGGCCCGTGTTCGGCGATGTGCGCCAAGGCTTCGTCCATATCGACCACCATTTTCACGGACAGCGTGGGCGCTTGAAATTGCCGATTCCAGTCCTCCTCGGTCGCCGGAACGATGGATGTGTGGCCGCTGATCGGCATTTGCCCCATGAGCGCCAACGTCTTCGGACAACCGCGCACGTCGACCTTGAACTCGACGAGCAGCCGATTGATCAAGGCGGCCAAAAAGTGTCTGGCCACACCTTGTTGAACGAGGAGCGTGTCCAGGGCGTTCGTGGCCGCCGGCAGCTGCACCTTCGAATTGATGACGACATTCTGGACCAGCGGCAAATCGACGTCCGCATCCACGTACAGATGGGTGAGTCCGCCATCGTGACAAAGAACGGGCATTCTGGCGCCGTCGAGCACGGCTTTGCGCAAGCCTGTTCCACCGCGTGGAACGATTGCGTCCAGCGCCTTGCCCGCTCGAATCAGCTCGACCGCAATATCCTTCTCAGGACGGTCGATGAGCACCCAGGCGCCGTCCGGAATGCCGCTTTCCTTCGCCGCTTCGCGTAAACTCTTTCCGATGACTTCGTGAGTCAGCGCCCATTCGGGTGACCCGCGAAAGACGCTCAGATTGCCGGATTTCAGACAAAGGGCGATCGACTCCACTGTGACCAGCGGCTTTAGTTCGGAGATAATCCCGATGACCCCGATCGGCACCCGTACTCGCGACACAATGAGGCCATCCGGACGCTCCCATCGACCGGTAATCGCGCCCACGGGATCCGGCCGGTCCGCGATGATCCTGAGGCGCTCGACCATTTCCTTGACATCCTCCGCCGCCATGCGAACACGGGCGACGGCGGCTTTAAGCCGGTCCTTACTGAGCTCGCTCCCGAAGGACTTTCCAAGGGCATCGACGTCCTTTTCATTGGCAGCGAGAATCGCCTCTTCGTCGCGCGCCAGGCGATCCGCCATTCCGCGCAGAGCCCGGTCCTTGATGGGGGCGGAAATAGAGCCCAAGTGCGACGCATTTTTGCGACTTACTTTCAATATCTTATCTAAATAAAGCTTAACTGGAACTTCAGGCATTTTCCGCCTCGATTAAAGCCGGCAATTTCCGCATCGGACTATAACACGACGTTTTTCGGGCAGTAAACAGCCTCAGCGCGCCCGTTCCAGTCGCTTTCGTTCCTCCTGCTTCGCAAGCCACCACCCAAGGCAAGCCCACACTACGGACAGTGGAATCAAGGTCCAAGCCATATGGGTCGCCTCGACGCCAAATGATTTCACCGCCTTCACGATCCATCCGGTAGCGGCATCGCCCGCGCGCGAGACCGCCGTATCGATGAAGTTTTTCGCCTTGTACTTTTCTTCCGGACTGAGCACCGTAAACAACACCTCGCGGGCGGGTTTGGCGACTGCGTACTCACCGATTCGGCGCACGATCGTAAAAAGAATGAACGATAACAAGATGGGCACCGTACCGACGACCGCGAATCCGACGGCGCTCGCGGCCGGAAGGAGAACCAGCGCCGATGCCAACCCGAACCGGCTGATCATCGGTCCGGTCATGAACAGCTGCGCCAGGAAACTCAGGACGTTGACGGCAAGATCCACCACGGCGAACAGTCTCGTGCGGCCCTGCGCAGAGACGATTTGTTCACCGACGAGCCTGGTTTGCTCCAGGTAGAGGAAGGTCGCGGTGGTCGTCAGAAAAAACAGGTAGGCACAGATCCCCCACAGATAGGGCGAGGACAGCGCCAGACGAATGCCGCCCCACATGCTGCCGCCGAGAGGATTCCCACGCCATTCCGTCCCGCACGCTGTTACTGGTCCGGCTGCGCGTTCCGGCTGCTGTTTCGACCAGCCGTCGAGCGCCCGGATACAGAACCAGCACATGCCGAGCAATGCGGCCGACACCAACATCAAGCCCGGAATCGGAATCAGGTAGGTCAAGCCGGTGGTCAGCAGCGGTCCCAGAACAGCGCCGGTGCTTCCGCCGGCGGCAATGACGCTAAAGAGCCTGTTCCCCTGCGCAGGCCGGAAAATGTCGGCCATGAAACTCCAGAACACCGAGACGACGAACAAATTGAATACCGACAGCCAGACGAAGAACACGCGCGCGATCCACTCCGGCGCCACATGACCGGACATCAGCAAAAAAAATCCTATGAGATGACTTGCGAAGAACGCATAGACCGAGAGCAGCAACCGCTCCCGCGAGACGCGCGCCGACACATAACCGAAGAGCGGGGTCGCCGCTAGCATGGTGACAAAGGTCGCCGTCATCATCCAGGGGAGATGCTGCACGCCTCCTTCGATCGCCATTTCATCGCGGACGGGACGGAGAATGTAATAACCGCAGAGCAGGCAAAAAAAGTAGAGAAACGACCAGCAGAGCGGCTCGACTTCCTGAGGGTCTGCACCCGTCAGCGATTGGATCATCGTGCCGCGTTCGGTCATGGCGCGGCATCCTGACGGGCCTTGTCTCCCTTCGCAAGCAAAAACTTGCGGGCGGGATTTCACCCGCCATGCGCACATCTTTCTCACCCGCCCACCCTGCGCAATCCTTCCCACCCACCCTACCCACCGATTGCTTTGCAATCGTTTACCCGAGACGTGCGCTTTACCCTACTTGGACTTTTTCCCGCCGCCTCGTTATGGTATGAAGCCGGCCATGAGAATCATCGATCTCCGCAGCGATACCGTGACGAAGCCGACTGAAGCGATGCGCGAGGCGATGGCACGTGCCGAGGTCGGCGACGACGTGTACGGGGAGGACCCGACCGTCAACCGGCTCCAGGAGACGGTGGCCGCACTCCTTGGAAAGAAGGCCGCCCTGTTCGTCCCGTCCGGAACAATGGCCAATCAGCTGGCGATCCGCATTCAGACGCAACCCGGCCAAGAAGTGATTGCCGAGAGCAAGGCACACATTGTCCGCTATGAGCAGGGAGCGGCCGGGGCCCTCGCCGGCGTGCAGCTCCATTGGGTAACCGGCGACCGCGGGGTCATGCACCCCGAGCAGGTGCAAGCGGCGATCCGGCCGAAAGATCCGCACAGCATACAAACCGCGCTCATCTGTCTCGAGAACACTCACAATGCAGGAGGCGGGACGATCTATCCGCTGTCCACGATCGAGCGGATTCGCGCCGTCGCTTCGGCGCACGGCGTGCCGATGCATCTCGACGGCGCAAGGCTCTTCAATGCCGTGGCCGCCACCACACTGCCGCCCGCCGCTTACTCACAGCACTTCGAAACGGTATCCGTCTGCCTGTCAAAGGGTCTTGGCGCGCCGGCCGGCTCGCTGCTTCTCACCAACGATCCGGCAATGATGGAGAGAGCCAGACGTTTCCGGAGAATGTACGGGGGAGCCATGCGGCAGGCAGGCGTCCTAGCCGCTGCCGGTCTGTATGCGCTGGAACACCATGTGGCCCGTCTGAAAGACGACCATGAAAACGCCAAGCGGCTCGCCAGAAAGCTGCAGCAGATTCCCGCCGTCTCGATCAATCCCCAGCACGTGGACACCAACATCGTGATCTTCGACGTGAGCGGCGACCGGCTCTCCGCACCAGCCGTCGTCGGCGGGCTGAAACAGGAAGGCGTGCTCATCAACGCGACCGGCGGCTCCAGTTTTCGCGCCGTCACACATCTCGATGTGTCCACCAAGCAGATCGACGCCGCAGTCGAAGCGTTTGCCCGGGTGCTGCGCTGAGACGTCTCCGCTGCCGTTCGTATTTCCGCGGTGGCGGACTTTTCAAGCATCCTGCTAGAATGCGGGTCTGATGGCGGGCACGCCGATGGATGTGGTCTCGTTCGCACAGATCAGCCGCATCTTGGAGTTGACGGACTCGCTGGGGATCAACCGCGAGTGGGTGGAAATTCCATTGTCTCCGGAGCGTCCTGGACTGGTCAGACGACTTCCGAACGGCAAATTGGAAATCGTTGTCGATGCGGACCGGCCGTTCGAGGAATGGCTGAGGGCGCTCTCAGGACAAATTGAATCGGTGCAAGGAATATGACGATGGATGGCGACGGAACCCATACCCTCCCGACCAAAGACGAATTGCAGTCGGAGCTGGCGCCCGTGCCCGACCCGCTCGAGCCGCCGGAACCACCGAACGAACCGGCCTACGAAGAGATCGTCGCTCTCGCCCTGCGCCATGCGAAAGGCCGCCGTGGCGGCGATCTCGTGAGCGTGCTGCTCGTGGGTTCGGGCGCGCGTCGGGCCGTGACGGCCCACAGTGACGTCGATCTCGTGGTGCTGGTGAAAGGCCAGGCCGATGCGCACGAAATCGTCCGCGTCGCCGATCGCATGGCCGACATCCGGTATTGGGGCCATCAGGAAGTGGAAGAGGAGTTGTCCTATTCGATGCGACTGCCCTCGCTCCTGAGAAAGGCCAGGATCCTCCATGATCACGACGCAATCGGTGCCAAGCTCATCGAGCGCGCAAGCCACCGGTTTCGTCAGGGGCCTCCGCCCGCCAACATGAACGAACAGATCCGCCTCAAGGCTCAATGCTTTCATTGGCTCGGCAAGGCGCAGGATGTGGCGGACAAGCAGGCTACGGCCCACTATCTTCTCTTCTGTTTCTTCGAAGATTTCGTCAATGCGTTCTTCCGGCTGCGCGGGCTCTGGTTGACTGCGCCGATCGATGTACCTCGCTTCATTGCCTCCCGCGACCCCGCTCTCGGTGACCTCGCCGGGCACTTTCTCGTCGCAACGACGCTGCCGGAACGCTTGAACTGCGGTCGCGACATGATCAACGTGTTGTTCAAGGATGTGCCCAATCCTGCGCGTATCGATTGAACGCTCTGTGCAATGCCTTCGGCGGTCACGCCGTCAGACAGTAGGATCACGCTTATGCCGCCCATGCAACGGATCGATATCGCACCCACCCAGGAATCGCTCGCATCGGTCGAGCCCTGCACGCTCGTCATCTTCGGCGGATCCGGCGATCTGGCCCGCCGCCGCTTAATTCCCGCGCTCTATAATTTAATGCTCGACGGTCTGTTGCCAGCACACTTCGCCGTGCTCGGGCTTGGCAGGAAACCGATGACCGACGAGGACTTCCGGGCTACGCTTCGCGAAGGCGTCCTCACGCATTCGCGTCAGCCCTTGAAGGAAGACCGCTGGAGCGTGTTCGCGGAGCGGCTGTTCTACCTTGCGGGTGGAAATGAGGAGCACCAGACCTATACCGCGTTGAAAGCCCGCGCTGAAGACATCGAGCGCCGGTTCGGATTGCCGGGCAACCGCATCTTTTACTTGAGCATCCCGCCCAGCTCGTTTACCACCGTCTGCGAGGGGCTCGAGCGCTCTGGGCTCGCCGTTCGTACAACCCGGCCCTATGCCAGAATCATCGTCGAAAAGCCCGTGGGCCGCGACCTCGTCTCCGCCCAAGAGATCAACGTCGTGACCGGGCGCGTCTTCGACGAGTCACAGATCTTCCGGATCGATCATTATTTGGGCAAAGAGACCGTTCAGAATCTCATGGTGGTCCGATTCGCCAACAGCATCTTCGAGCCGATTTGGAATCACAAGTACATCGACCATGTTCAGATCACAGTCAGCGAAGCGGAAGGTGTCGGCACAAGAGCCACCTACTATGAAGAAGCCGGTGCGCTGCGCGACATGGTGCAAAACCATATGCTGCAGTTGCTTTGCCTCGTCGCAATGGAGCCCCCCTACTCGCTCGATCCCGACGTCGTCCGGAACGCCAAGATGGAAGTGCTGCGCTGTTTACGGCCGATCACGGGCAAAGACGTCGAAGCCGTTACGGTCCGTGCGCAGTATGCCGGAGGGACGGTCGCAGGCAAACCTGTCCCCGGATACCGCCGCGAGCCTGGGGTGAAACCGGACTCAACGACGGAAACCTACGTCGCCCTCAAGTGCTTCGTGGAAAACTGGCGCTGGTCCGGCGTGCCGTTTTATTTGCGGACCGGAAAAGCCCTTCCCCATCGGGGCAGCGAAGTGGCGGTGCAGTTCAAGGACATTCCGCAGATCTTGTTCAACGCCAATACCCAACACCCGCAGCCGGCCAATGTCCTGGCCCTGCGCATTCAACCGGAAGAAGGTTTGTCGTTGCGCATCGTCTCTCGTGTTCCGGGCACGAGAGAACAAACCCATCCGGTGGAAATGGCCTTCAAGTATGCCGAGGTCTTCGGCCGGCCTTCTCCGGAGGCCTACGAACGGCTGCTGCTGGACGTGATGGCCGGTGACGCGTCTCGATTCATGCGGCGGGATGCGGTCGAAGCGTCCTGGGCATGGATCACCAGGATTCTGGAGGCGTGGCAGCAACAGGGGACTCGATGGCTGCCGGAATATCCCTCCGGCTCCCCTGGTCCGGTGGAAGCGGATCGCCTCATCCAGCAGGACGGCCGAACCTGGAGACCTGTGTAGCCGGGGAGCGGCTAAAGCTGTTTGAGAATTTCGTCTTTCGTGCCGAGTCCGCCGATGAACCGCTCAAACTGACCTCCGCGGTACAGCGCGAGAGCGGGCAGAGAAGTGATTTCCAGTTCGGATGGGATTTGGAAGTTCTCCTCGACGTTCATTTTGAGCACGAGGAGAGATCCACCCACCTCCTCAGCCAACCGTTCGAGCTGCCGGGCCAACGCTCGGCAGCCGCCGCAGCCGGGTTTCCAAAACTCGACCAGCACGGGTACCGGGGAGCCTCCCACGATCCTGTCGAAATCCCGATCCACGACGTCCGAAATCATGATGTCGCTTCTCTCTCATTGCTTACCGCGGCCGACGCGAACACCCTGTCGTACAGCAAGCGAGCCAGGAGACGGTAGCCGTCCGTCGTCAAGTGGAGGCCGTCGTTGGAATAGAGCGCCGTCAACTGATGCGTCTCAGGATCCGCGGTTGCGGTAAAAAGATCGACCCATGCCAACTGCTTGGACACCGCATAGTCGCGAATCAATCCGTTCAACACCCGCCGCCGTTCCACATGGTCTTCGAGCCACATCCTTGCGTCAGGCCCTGCTCCACTGACTTCCACACGCACCGACGGGACCGTCACCGGAACCGGAATGATTGCAGAGGCTCGCGCCAGTTCGTACATCTTGATCAGGTTTTTCATAATATCGTCAGGCCGGGCGTTCCAACCCAGGTCGTTAGTCCCTCCCAGCACCACGACGTGTTTCGGCCGGTGCTGCAACACGTCCCGGCGGAACCGCATAGCCATTTCACCGGTCAGCTCGCCGCAGACTCCGCTGATTTCGATCTCGATGGATGGGCCGAGCCATTCCTGCAGATACCGCCCGTACGGCGTCTCCTGTCCTCCCGGATGCTCCGGGGTGGGCGACTGAAAGCCGGCCGTCAAACTGTCGCCGAAACAGATGATGGTCATGGGGTCTCTCTCGCCGCGGGACAGATTCGATACAAGCTTGCCGAATCGATTCTACTGAGTCGGCTCGATGTAGGACAACTACGCAATTTTCATATCAGCTTCCGCAGAGTGCCGCGGAATCCAAAACTTCTGAATTCCTTGACCAAATCCCTGGTTACCGGTACGACAGACAGTAATGTCTGACCTCAAGGCTGCGCAGGACATGATGGCGGCCGCCATGGCCGCAAAGCCCACGGTTGACCCTGAGCTGGGTTCCGTGACCCAACTCCTCAAGTCGCTGGACCGGGCCTCCAAAAATCTCCGCACATTCGGCCACCAAAACACCGTTTCCAAGAAGTTCTTCGATCAGTTTTACACGGAATTAATCAACCACGTGGAACGGTATAACGCCCTCACCTTCATCATCCAGCGTGAAGGCCTCTTTTTCAAAGACACGCCCGTGTACAACTCGCAGGCCGGAGAATCCAGCGAAAACTTCGCCTTCAAGCTCTACAGTGACGGCATCAGGGAACTGACGATTCAACAGGGCATCGAAGAAGACGATGTGCTTTTCTTTTTCGATGCCCTCTGGAACACCAGCGGTACGGCGGGCGATGAGGATGACGATATCGTGACCCGGTTGTGGTCGAGAAACCTTCCGACTCTGTCGATCGTCACGGCCGACGAGGTGATGAAGCTGTCGGAAGTCGAGGATGTGCTGGTGCCGCAGATCAAGACCCTGCCGGAAGGCTCTCTCAGAGAAATCCTCGACGAAGCCAACGCCAAGAGCACCAAGGAAGGTAAAGGAGATCAACAGCGAAAATCCCGGTTCTCGACGAGCGTCATGGGCTACGAGGTCACCGACGAAGAAATGGCCGCCTTGGCGCGCGACATCGCCGAAGAATCGAAACGAGACAACATCCTGTATCTGCTCGACATCCTGACCGCCGTCCTGTCCTCGGAACGGTCCCCCGAATTGCTGAACAAGCTCTTCAACATTTTCGAAGGCATCCTTCGCTCGCTGTTCCAAG
>DASUXH010000266.1:0-2596 GCA_036378015.1 Nitrospira sp.
CGTTCATCGGCTGTGGCAAGAAGATGACCGGTTCAACGGGCGATACAGCAGCGTCGAGCAGTAAGGGGAAAAGCGCCGCCGCGCCGGTGGAAACCATTACGCCCGAGAGCATGAAGACTTTCCCTGATGAAAAAAGCGGAAGGACTACGATGGAAACGGCTCGCGGACCGGTGGACGTTCCTTCCGGCTCGAGCGGAGGGGGCGGCGCGGAACCTGCCGCTCCTCATGGCGCTTCTCCAACCCCTCCGGCCGCGTTCTCAGCGCCTTCCGCGGACATGCTGGCTCTCGAAGACATCTTTTTCGATTTCGATCAGCATACGATCAGAAAAGACGCCCAACCGACCTTGAGTGCCAATGCCGCCTGGATCAACAGCCGGGCGGGGAAAGTCGTGCTCATCGAAGGACACTGTGATGAGCGGGGTACCCAAGCCTACAATCTGGTCCTTGGAGAAAAGCGGGCGCGCTCGGTCAAGCGCTACCTGGAGGATCTTGGGGTGCCCGCGGCGCGCATGAAAACGACCAGCTACGGGGAGTTGCGTCCGTTCTGCAAACAGCGCGACGAGAATTGCTATGAGCAGAATCGGCGAGCGCATTTTGTCGTCCAGTAATGTCTTCGAGTCTTCGCGACATGTCGGGTTCATCCGTGGCTCTTCAGCAACAGGAGGAACGAATGCGTCGAGTAGGAATTGTAGCTGTCTGTCTTGCGATGTTGGGAGGTTGTGCGACGAAAGGGGTGGATCTCACGATACCGGCCACAAGCGCTTCGGAGGCTTCCATGGCTGGCGCAGGGACCGGACCAAAGGTGGTGGTGAAGCCATTCGACGACGCCCGGATGGATCGCACGCACATCGGGAGTCGTTCGCATCTTTGGGGTGATACGAGTTATTTTAACCTGCCGAAAGGCACGGCCGGGGAGGCGGTGGCCAAGGCGCTTGTCCAACAACTGAACAAGCGCGGCTGGCAGGCCAGTCTGGACGGCTCCGCCGGGACGACGCCGGACGCCACAATCACGGGAACGATTCAGGATTTATGGGTCGCAGTCGACAGCAAATTCGGCCGTACCGAAATTGAGGCGAAGAACACGATGATGGTGCGAGTGGCCAATCACGGCGATGAGAGTGCGATCCAGGAACGTGTGCTCGGCAGCGTAGGTGATCAGGTCTTCTGGTTCGATCCGGACGACGCCCAGCAGCTGGTTAATGAAGTGCTGGAAAGGAATATCGAGAAGTTTCTTACAGATACCAAGGTCGAGGGGAAGACCGTCAAGCTGAAATAAGACGGACAGGGCTGGGGCCGCCGCACCGACACCAAATGCGTGCAGCGGTTCACCCCTCCGCGAGAAAGCCTGCCAGGTCTCGTACCACTCGTTCAGTTGCTCCTTGATGCTCTGTGATGACCGCCCGGGCCCGTTCTCCCATGTCCTTTGCCTCTTCCGGATTCGAGAGCAGCCGCCGGCAGGCGTCGTAAAGTTCGCCTTCGTTGGCGGCTTGAATCGCGCCGCCGGCTTGTAAGAGCCACGCGGCGACATCCGGAAAATCATGCATATCCGGGCCGAAAAGCACCGGCTTTCCGCAGGCCGCCGGCTCAATCGGATTTTGGCCGCCTTGCGGCACGAAACTTCCCCCGACAACTGCGACGTCGGCCAGAGCGTAAAGGCGTTTCAAATAGCCCATTCGATCGACAACAATGACCGGCCTTGGACGGTTGACCTGTGAGGCGAGCGCGGCTTCCGTGCCGTCCTGTTGAAAGAGTCGGAGAACTTCGCCGCCCCTTTCGGGCCGGCGGGGGACGAGAATCAGTTGCAGTGTGGGAAAGCGGTCTTTGAGACGCAGAAAACAAGAACGGACGATCTCCTCCTCTCCACGATGGGTGCTGCCGGCGATCAAGACGCGCGAGGCCGATGAGAGAAAGAGTTCCTTTCGAAGGGCTGCCATAGCCTCCTGATCAGGGACTGACGCGGCCACGTCGAATTTCAAATTGCCCTGATGGCGCACCCGTGCCGGTGCGACGCCGATGGACAGAAACCGGCCTGCCTCGCCGGCCGATTGCGGATAGATGCCAACAAACGTATTGAAGGCGGCTTCGAACAGGAAACGCAGGCGGCGGTAGGTGTTGAACGATTCCGGGGAGAGGCGCCCGTTGACCAAGAGGCAAGGGATTTGCCTCCGGCGAACGTCGTCCAGGAACCCCGGCCAGATATCGGTTTCAACCAGGACGATCAGGGCCGGATCGACCGCATCAAGGCAGCGACTGACCGCAAACCCCACATCGTATGGAAAATAAAATATGCCGTCGCTGCAATGGGAAAATCGATCATGCGCCATGGAGAACGCGGAGGCGGTCGAAACCGAAAGGTACAACGGCCGTTCGCGCAGTTCGTGCCGCAGGCGCCTAATGAGACCATCCGCCGAGAGCAGTTCTCCGATCGAGAGGGCGTGGATCCACACGGCCTTTTGCGGTGCACGCCGGGGGGGGTAGGGCTGCCATCCCAAGCGCTTAAACAGCGTCACGCGGCGCTTTGGATTCGAGAGCCACAGCGGAAACAGGAGCACGAAGAACAGCACCGCACAGGTAAAGAGCACACGATAGGTTTTGA
>DASUXH010000267.1:0-4118 GCA_036378015.1 Nitrospira sp.
AGCCAACACCGTCGCAATGTTCCGGTCGACGTCGCGTAGGCAGTTCAGATAGTAATTATGCCGCCGCTGCCAGCGTGCCGCTTCGTTCGGAATAGGCCCCACCAAGGCATCGTGGGATCGGAGAAAATCTCGATGCGCGGGCGGGCGGCCGGGCGCGTCCAGTGACTGCGCATGGTTTGGTGGGAGCTTGAAACTCCACTGCTTCGCATATAACGGATCGACGGGATCGCGAGCCACCTCCGAGAGGCCTCGATGCGCTTGCACCGTTGAACCAGGCGCGTCGGTGTCATAGAACATCACGTCGTGTGGGTTCACGAGGTTGACCGCCAAGAACCACGGCTTCCTTTCTGCCGCCAACTCTCGTCCCTTCCCTCGTAACCAGCTCCCGCCCATTGCGGCAATCACGCCGTCATGAAGGTATCCACCCTGCACGTGCGCGATAATATCGCCGATGCCGAAGTAATCTGAAAATCCATAGGCCTTCATTTCTTGCGTAAAGATTTTTGTCGGAGTCCCGAGCTTGTTGACGGTTTCGAACTCCTTGGTCAAATGCCACTTGCCTTTATAGGCCGTATAGTAACCAGCCTCTTTGAGCATGCTTCCCATGGTCGGGAGATCTGTGGACATGCTGCTGATCCAAGGGAAGTTCGTGTTGTCGAACATGCGGGTGTGTTGGATATGCTGACCCGTGTAAAGCACGGAACGCGATGGCGTGCAGACGCAGGAGTTAATCCGATGATTGATAAATGTCGTGCCTTGCCTCATCAATCGTTCGTGTGCCGGCAAGGAATAGCCGACAGGCAATTCGCCTGGTCGGAAAAATCGCTCTTGGTCCGTGAGGATGAACAATATGTTGTACGGACCCGCATGCTTTCTTGGATCGCGAATGACACTGCGTGAAGCAGCCGGACTGTTTGTGACATTTCCCAGATCTAGGCCGAACGCCATCGCTCCCAAGCCGGTAAGACGGAGGAAGGCTCTGCGCGAGAGGGATGAGGCTCCTCGGTGATCGTCGCTCATGTTGATCTCCTTTGCGTGGACTTACAGTCTCATGAAGCTAAATTCAATTCGCTGATTCAAAAAGAACCAGAAACTCCAATTCCGATATTCGTGTTCTTCGCGCTGTCTGTGTCAAAGCTTTCCTTCCGATTGGACCGCTGAAAGCCGCCAAAGACGCGAACATGGTCGGAAACCTGGCGAACGAGAATCATTTCGCCCTGAGCGATATTCTCATGACTTCCCTTGCGCTCGTCTCCGGGAATGCCACTTGTCCAATTGTTCCGTTCATAGTGGGCCGCCATGAGGAGCGACCAGCGGTCCATTAGTTCGATATCCAGTTCCGCTGTCACATAGTGGTTGACATAAGAGACATCATCTTCAAGTTCCGGCTCGTTTCGACCGTCTGCCAGACCTCGTTCGTAGTGATAGCCAAGACCCAGCGTCACCCGCGGCGACAGACGCCAATCCACATGAGGGCCGATTGTAAAGAAATTGGTGTCCCGTTGCGCGAAAGCCTCGTTGTAGCGGCGGAGTCCATATCTACCGAGTAGCTTCACCTCCAGTTCCTCCGTAATCGCGTGCTCCATTCGCACCGACCAGATATGGCTGGTCACCCGCTCGTCAGCAAGACCAGACTGGCCCGGTTGCCGGTCTTCGTTTTCACCGAGAAACTGATCAGGCACAAAGTCGTAACGGAGCCGCAGTCGCGTCTGTGGTGAGAACGATTGGACCGCCTGAAGCCGAAACATTCCTTGATTGAAACGGGCGTCTTCCGAAAAGATAAATCCCTGTCCCTTCAGATCCACTTGCAAAATGCCCAAGCCATTCTTGAATGAGTTGGACACCGTCAATTGTGGCTCGAAGACCATGGAGGAACCCTTGTCTGTCAGCTGTGTATCAAGTGCGGGCTGGGTGGGATCACCGTCACGCGATAAGCGTCGCGTCGCCGAAAAGATGCCGATGTCGTCTGTCCAAAAGAGTATGGCGGAGCCATTGACACTTACTTCCGCATAAACAGAGACGGTCGGATTGAGTAGCCCGTAGACGCCAAAAGTAATGAATAACGCAATGTAGTACCTTCTCGGGGCCCGGTTATCGATGAGGTTCATATGACGAGTGATCGTGTACCCTTGTTTATGCCGGACGGGATAATATCCTAGGTAAGGATGGAGTGTCTCGAGGAAGGGTGGGCGAAACAACCTGAGCAGGCTAAAACCATCCTCGATTTTCTGCAATCAGACGCGTATCCTTGACCGTTCAAAAACATAGGCTATTCCCCAGCGGGTCAACATCGATCGGATTCTGATTGGAATTGCCTGGCCCTCGCCGCAATATTCGCTGCATAACGTACTGGCGTCAGCTGCTGAAACGCTTTCTGCGGAGTCATGTATGGATCAGCATTCATGCTGATCTGCCGACAAAATCCGTCTGGCTCATCGCGTTTTTCCTCTTTAGTTCTCTCCATCTGTCATTCGCCCAGGTGTTGCCACCTCCCTCACAAGAGAGAGAGAAAGCATCGTCTCAGGGTGCAGAAAAAGCAGTGGCTGAGCCGGTTGACGAGCAAGCGGTTCGAGATCGCCCAGTCATCAAACGGTTCGGGGCGCAGCCGCTGACTCCCGAAGAACAGGAGGAGGCGAAGCGCCTCTCTGCCATTGCGGCCAGGATGGGGACGGATCCGACAGCCATCGTTGGGCGGGCTCAGACCCTCTTTCGGCACGATGCTTTGGAAGGAGGCGGCAGGACCAGTAATAATCTGGTAGGTCGCATCGACGTCCCATATCACAACAATCTTGTCCTGCGGGCGGATCTGCCGTACGTGTGGTCACATCCAAATCAGCTTGGCACCAGCAATCAAGGCCCAAGCAGTCAGAATGGAGTGGGCGATCTGTTCGTGCGGACCGGCGCACGCGTGTATTCGGTCCCCGGGGATGCAATTTTTGCCGGTATGGATTTCACGTTCCCGACCGCAGCTGACAACTTAGGGAGTGGGAAATACACGGTGGGTCCAGGCGTGGCGACGGCTCACGTGTTTCCTGCGTGGGGCTCCCTATTCTACGCGTCGCTCGTGCATCAATTCTCGGTAGGAGGTGATCCTTCTCGAAATGACATCTCTGCCTCCAAGCTGCAATGCTGGTTCAACACGATTTGGGCGGACCACTGGTGGACCCAGCTTGAGGCCGTCGTTCAAATGGATTGGGAGCAGAAGGAAAAAACCAGCATGACTTTGGAATTTGAGGGGGGCTATCGTTTGACCAAGGATTGGGTGGGCTGGGTTAGACCGGGAGTCGGGGTATGGGGACGGAGCCTTCCTGGCGCCTATGATTGGAATATCGAAGTCGGCCTTCGGCGCATGTTCGTAGGATTCTGAGATACCGATGAATAAGAGGTAGTGGTTTTGGCCGTTTGTTGCACAATGAAGTGCAGTCGATAAGAACGGCCGGCCAGGCGCCGGGAGCCAGAAAAGACTCCCGATCCCTTTTCTGTTGCCCTTACGCGGACGCGGCCGGGTTCTATCGCGGTGTGAAATGCGACGAGCGGTGAGGAGCGGGGAGGGCGGGGAGGCCGAGGCCGACTAGCTGGCAATCGCCCATTCGGTCGAATCAGTCATTTCAATCCACGACAGATAGCTTGTGTCTGGTGGACCGGATTTGGACTTTCGTGCCTTGCGGGAGCGTAGTCCCGGGGACTTTTTCGCTTTGAGCAGTTTGTTGGCACGGCGGGTGGGCCGTTTGACTCTTGCCTTCGCTCCTGCGGATTTCGTAGCCCGCTTCACTCGCTTGGTCTTAGTTGTCCGTCGCTTGGTCATAAGCCCCTAAATGAGCGAAAGCGATCCTTCAGTATCAAGACCCTAAACTAGACGAGAGCAAACCATAACACAATCGAAAACGAGAAATGCACCAAGCCTGCGCGCTGATTTATCGCGGTGTGAGATGCGATGAGCGGTGAGGGGCGGGGGAGGCGAGTTCTGGGTATCATAAAGGCGGTTCGCCGGATTCGTCGGTTGAGTACTGCTTGTGTATCGCCTGACCGGTAGCGGTGAACATCTCATCGACTTCTTCTTCATGACATTCATCACACCTATTGTCGATAAAGTGAACGATTAAGCGCTGGCAGTGGTG
>DASUXH010000268.1:0-6212 GCA_036378015.1 Nitrospira sp.
GCAGTGAGTATAACCGCGCCGTTCAGGCCCACCGTCAACCGGGATCGGCCTTCAAGCCGATCATTTATGCAACCGCGGTGAACCAAGGCATGAGCCCGGCATCAGTGGTGCTCGATGCGCCGGTTGTCTATGAGCAAGTCGAAGAGGAGAAGACGTGGAAGCCTGAGAATTACGGAAAGAGATTTCATGGAATGGTCACCCTCCGGGACGCGCTGGCCCACTCGCACAATCTGGCGACAGTCAGGCTCCTCGACAAGGTGGGCATTAAGAACGTGATTGATTTCTCCCGCCAGGTCGGCATCACAAGCCCGTTAGCGCCTGACCTTTCTTTGGGACTCGGCTCCTCATCCGTGGGGCTTATGGAACTCACCTGCGCCTATGGTGTTTTTTTAAACCAAGGGAACCGGGCTGAACCATTTGCCGTCCTGTCGGTGAGGGACAATGCAGGCCAAGTCCTGGAACAGCAGGAACCGCAGACACAGGAAGTGGTTTCCAAGGAAACGGCCTATCTGATCACGAACATGATGGAGGATGTGGTGCAAAAGGGCACCGGCCAGGCGGCAAAGGCGCTGGGCCGTCCCATCGCAGGCAAGACCGGTACGACGAACGAGTTCATCAATGCCTGGTTCATTGGTGGGACGCCGAACCTCGTGGCGGGCATTTTCGTGGGTTTTGACGACCGCCGTTCATTGGGCGAAACGGAATCAGGAGCGCACGCCGCGCTCCCCATCTGGATCACGTTCATGAAGGAGGCGCTCAAGTCGTTGCCTGTCGTGCCGTTTACGATTCCAGAGGGGATTACCTTCGTGAAGGTCGATCCGGCCACAGGCCTTCTGGATTCCGAGCAGGAAGATCAGCCGGGAAGCGTCGAGATCTTTGCGAGAGGCAGCGAGCCGACCCAGGCCGCACAGCGCCGCCTGGATCCGATGGACTTCTATAAGATCGACCAGCCTGAATAGACGGCATCAGGATTTTGAGTCTTGATACTCCTCATGCCAGGCCATCTGAATGGTTTCTAGAATCTTTTCGTTCGACTTCTTGGGATCGTCTTTGAAGTCCGGCAGCGCTACAATCCAGGCGTGCATGTCGGTAAAGCGCACAGTCAATGGATCGGCCTCCGGATGTTCCTCCACTAACCTGATTGCGATGTCCTCTGCATCCTGCCATTTCAAATCCATGTACCTCCTTACCGACGGCCACTAGTGGTCCTGCTCCTCATCCTTTCGTGACTTCGGATACTTTCTTGCCCTGAAGACTGCGTTTGAGAGAATCATCCAACAGCGCCACGGATAATGGTTTGGCTGCGAGCTCGAGGTCGGCCATTCGTGCACGGATGGATTTCGGATCGGTGCCTTCCTTGGCCGCCGTCAATGCCGACAGGGCGTTCCGGACTGCGGCAGCCTCTTTCTCGCCAATAAGTGGACTGCCTTCGGTCAAAGACCTTTCTGTGGTCACGATCAAGGCCTCAGCATCCAGCCGTGCTTCGATCAGTCGACGCGCGTTGACGTCTTCCTGCGCGAACTTGAACGAGTCCTCAATCATGCGTTCGACTTCGCTGTCCGACAAGCCGTACGACGGCTTCACTTCGATCGATTGGCTCTGGCCTGTCCGCATGTCGCTGGCCTTGACGTTCAAAATTCCGTTGGCGTCGATCAAGAAGGTCACCTCGATTCGGGGCACGCCGGCCGGCAAGGGCGGAACCTTCAAGCGGAATCGCGCGAGGCTGCGGTTGTCTTTCACGAGTTCACGTTCGCCCTGAAGAATGTGGATGTCGACGCCGGTCTGCCCGTCGACGTAGGTCGTGAACATCTCTTTCGCGCTGGCCGGAATGGTCGTGTTCCGTCTGATGAGACTGCTCATGACGCCGCCCATGGTTTCGATGCCGAGTGAGAGCGGGGTCACGTCCAACAGCAACATGTCAGTCGTGCCGCCGGTCAGAATGTCCGCCTGGACCGCCGCTCCGAGCGCCACCACTTCATCGGGGTTGAGGTGACAGTGCGGCTGTTTGCCGAACAGCGCCTGCACACGTTCCCGGACCAACGGCATGCGTGTCGATCCGCCGACCAGCACCACTTCGTCGATCCGCTCGGGCGTGACCCCGGCGTCCTTTAGAGCCAGGCGGCAGGGCGACAGCGTCCGCTCCACAATTTCCGCTGCCAACTCCTCCAGCTGGCTTCGAGTCAATTCGCGCGTGAACCCGCCTTTCTCATCAGGAAGCTCGATGAAAATCTCGGCTTTCTGACTGTCGGACAGGCGGATTTTTGCGCGTTCGGCTTCCAGCCTGGCGGCCTGCATATGGTCGGGATAGGCCATCAGATCAATGCCGAAGGCGCTGCGGATTTCCTTCACGAAAAGATCGGCGATGCGGCGGTCAATATCGTCGCCACCCAGGTGAGTATCCCCGTTGGTTGCCAGCACTTCAAAAATGCCGTCTTTCAACTTGAGAATCGAAATATCGAACGTGCCGCCGCCAAAATCGTAGACGGCGATCGTGCCTTGCGTCTTTTCCTGAAGCCCATAGGCGAGCGACGCCGCGGTCGGTTCGTTGATGATCCGCACGACCTCCAGTCCGGCGATCATTCCCGCATCCTTGGTGGCCTGCCGCTGGCTGTCGTTGAAATACGCAGGCACGGTAATGACGGCCTTGGAGATGCTTTCGCCGAGATGGATCTCGGCCCGCTGCTTGAGCTCTTTGAGGATCATGGCGGAAATCTGCGGAGGCGAGTAGGACTTGTCGCCCAACTTGATGCGGATGACCCCGCCCTGTTCGGTGACCGAGTAGGGGAAATAGGCGAGTTCGCTCTGCACGTCCGCCAATCCTTTTCCCATGAACCGCTTCACCGAATAAACGGTCCGTTCAGGATTGCGGGTCAGATGTTCTTTGGCGGAATCGCCGACGATCAAGCCGTTGTCGGTCATCGCCACGACGGAAGGCACCATAGTCCGGCCGCCGCGGCTCGGAATGACCGTAGGGACGCCGCCGGTCATGTAGGCGACGAGCGAATTTGTCGTTCCGAGGTCTATCCCTACGATGCGGGCCATCGTTATCCAATCGTGGCTACAAGGTCGTTGACGATGTTCTTGACATACGTGCGGTTAGACAGAATCTCGCGTATCTGCTTCAGGAGGCGGTCGCGCTCGGCTCGTGTCTCGCTGGTGGCCTCGCCTCGATCTTGGAGGCTGTCCCAGTCGATGAACAGCCGTTCGAGCTGGGTTTCCATTTCTTGCTTTCTCTGTTCCAGTGCGTGTTGTTCCTTCTGCAATTGGGCGCGGAGCTGATGTCCTGCTTGCGACGATTGATCGGACGCCCTGTACGCCTCGAGGGTATCCTGCAGTTCGAGAATCTCTTCAAACAGGTCCGCCGGCGGCGAAGTCCTGATTTCCTTGACCGCTCCAGCTTCAATCGCCAGGAGATATTCGGCGCGCTGGATCGGATCTCGGAGGGTACGGTAAGCCGTATTCAACGTCGCGGCATTGCTCAGGCTGATCGCCTGTTCGGTCTCGCTCTTGTTTTGATAGAAATCAGGATGAAACGCTCGGCTGAGTTCGTAAAACTTCGCTTCAAGCTTGTGGGGATCGATTGTCAGACGGCGCGGAAAGCCGAGGCACGTAAAATAATCCGCCTCTTTCGAGACGGGTTGTACCTTGACGCAGCGTTCACAGAAATATTCTCCCGACACCTCGGACTGACAGTGCCAGCACATGCTCCTGGCCATCTGCAATTCCCTGCGGCCGACGTCATGCGTATGGGAATGATCCATTGTCCGCTATCCCCTCTGACAAAACAGGCATGGCGACTGGCCATGCCTGTGTCGAAAGCCGCTGTCTGATCTCGGACCTTATGCGGAAAACGACTCTCCGCAGCCGCAGGTTTTGTTGGCGTTCGGATTGACGAACTTGAAGCTGCCGCTCATGAGATCTTTCTGATAGTCAAGCTGCGTTCCTTGGAGATAGATCGCGCTCTTGGCGTCGACGATGACCTTGACGCCGTCGAAGTCGTAAACCTGGTCGTATTGGCCGATCTTCTCGTCGAAGGTGATGGTATAGCTCAGGCCCGAGCAACCCCCTCCTTTGACGCCGAGACGGAGTCCGCCTTCTGTAATCCCCTGGACGTTGATCAAGCGTTTCACTTCCTTGATCGCCGCGTCTGTCAGGGTGATCACCGGCGCCTGGGTCTCAGTATTCGTGGTATCCATGAGGCGCTCCTTCCTTCCGTGTTGCGGCTTTACTTGGTCTCGGTCTTCTTTTGGTAATCAGCCAAAGCTGCCTTGATGGCATCCTCGGCCAGCACGGAACAGTGTATCTTCACGGGCGGGAGGTTTAACTCCTGCACGATATCCGTGTTCTTGATCTTTTGAGCCTCTTCCAGCGTTTTGCCTTTCAACCACTCGGTGGCCAGGCTTGAACTGGCGATTGCGGATCCGCACCCGAAGGTCTTGAACTTGGCATCCACAATTGTGTCGTTCTGAACCTTGATCTGCAGTTTCATGACGTCGCCGCATTCGGGTGCGCCGACCATTCCGGTGCCGACGTCTTCATCGTCCTTCTTAAAGGACCCCATGTTGCGAGGATTATTGAAGTGATCGACGACTTTGTCACTGTACGCCATGGTAGCCTCCGAATAGTTGAGATCTCAGATGTGTTCTCTTCTTAGTGAGCGGCCCACTGAACCGATTTCAAATCGACCCCTTCTTTGGCCATTTCGTATAGCGGGGACATCTCCCGCAACTTCGTCACGATTTCGATAACCTTCTTAATGGCATAGTCAATCTCTTCATCCGTGTTGAAGCGGCCAATTCCGAAGCGGATCGATGAATGTGCGAGTTCCGTTCCCACTCCAAGAGCCCGAAGGACATACGAAGGTTCCAAGGTTGCGGACGTGCAGGCGGATCCGGATGACAAGGCGATTTCCTTCATCCCCATCAGCAACGATTCGCCCTCCACGTAAGCGAAGGAAATATTCAGATTACCTGGCAACCGATTAGTGGGATGGCCGTTCAGATAGGTTTCTTCGAGAGCGGTCATGATTCCGGTTTGGAGACGATCGCGCATCTTGGCCAACCGGGCCGACTCGGCCGGCATTTCTTGCTCACAGAGCTCACAGGCTTTGCCGAAGCCGACGATCAAGGGAACCGCCAAAGTGCCCGAACGCATCCCCCGCTCATGCCCGCCCCCGTCCATCTGGGCCGCAATCCGTACCCGAGGGTTCTTTTTCCTGACGTAGAGTGCGCCGATGCCCTTGGGACCATAGAGCTTATGAGCCGAAAACGACATGAGATCGATACCCATGGCCTGCACGTCGACCGGTATTTTCCCGATGCCCTGGGTAGCATCGCAATGAAAGAGTACGCCTTTTTCTTTGGCGATCTTGCCGATCTCCTGCACAGGATTGATTGTGCCGATCTCGTTATTCGCCAACATCACGGAGATGAGAACGGTCTTATCGGTGATGGCATTACGGACGTCCTGAGGATTGACCGTGCCCTGTTTGTCAACCGAGAGATACGTGACCGTGGCCAGACCTTTGGCTTCAAGTGATTTGGCGGTATCCAGCACAGCGCGATGCTCGGTCGTGGCCGTGATGATGTGATTGCCTTTCTCTTTGTACATTTCCAGGACGCCTTTGAGCGCCAGGTTGTCGGATTCCGTCGCACCGCTGGTGAAGACAATTTCTTTGGGATCGGCTTTAATCAAGCGAGCAATCTGCTTGCGGGCGGTGTCGACCGCCTCTTCCGCTTCCCATCCGAAGGCGTGGTTGCGGCTTGCGGCATTACCGAATTTCTCGATGAAATAGGGGAGCATGGCCTCCAGCACGCGAGGATCCATCGGCGTCGTGGAGTGATTATCCAGAAAGATCGGAAACTTCATCGTTCTACTCCTTGTGCAGTCGGGGACTGAATGGTGATCAATGGGGTGCCTCCCAACATATCCTGCAATGTCATGTTGTTCAGCAACTGATAGATGCTGTCTTGTACTTTCAACAACGGCGTGCGGATGTTGCAATGTTCGCGTTGCATGCAGAACTCGCCTTCCTTTTCGTGGGAACAATCGGTGATCCCGAGTGGTCCCTCAATGCTTTCCAGGATCTGGGCGATGGTGATTTCCCTGGCGCTACGGGCCAACAGATAGCCCCCCTTTGGGCCGTTATGGCTTTCGATCATGCCGTTTTTCGAAAGGAGTTGGAGCACCTTGGCCAGCAATTCGAGGGGAAT
>DASUXH010000269.1:0-3658 GCA_036378015.1 Nitrospira sp.
CCTCTTGTTTATCCTTATAACCTTGCTGGATCTTCTCCGCAGCCTCCAAGTATTCCTGTTCGCTCACCGGAAAATAGACTTTAATCGGATCCAGCGTCGAAATGGACGTCAACTCGGTGCTGGCATCGATGAGATCACCAATCTGCGCTTTCGAGATGCCGACGATTCCGTCGATCGGAGCCGCGATCCTTGTCCATCCAAGATTGAGTTTCGCCTGTTCGGCGGCGGCCTTCGCGGCCGCGAGGGAGCCCTTCGTCGCCGCATGAGACTGAACGGAATCATCCAATTCCTTTTGGCTGATGGCGCCTTCCTTGGCCAAAGGCGTATCGCGATCGACGTCCTGCTTGGTTTTCGTGAACTGCGCTTGGGCCTTCGCCAATTCACCCAGCGCCTGATCCAGAGCCGTCTGGAATTTGCTCGGGTCAAGTTGGAACAACAGATCGCCCTTTTTCGCGAAGGCGCCTTCGGTGTAGGGGCGCTTGAGAAGGTAGCCGCTGACCTGTGCCCGTATCAGGGCATTGTTTGAGCCGTCGGTGGTGCCGACCCACTCCATTTGGATCGGAACATCTTTCTGGATCACGTCGGCGACTTCAACTTGAACCAGAGGCGGTGGAGGCGCCGACGCCGTTTCACCTTTACAGTGAACGAGCGTGAGTGCCGCAAGGCTGACCCACAGGACCGTTGCCGCTGATCGGGCTGGGAATCTCGCGTTACGTGCATGGCCCATAAGCGCTCCAGCAATCAGGAAGGGGTGTGTTTTATACAATTACCCTCCCGACATCGTCAAGGCAGGGCCTGCTCTATGTGCCGTTACGTGCCCCGTTTCAGACTGAGCATGTAGCTCGTGAGATCTTGGAGCTCCGGGTCCGTCAAAGGGAATTTCGGCATGATCGAGCCCGGCGACACCGATTGCGGATCATGGAAATGCTTCACGTGCCATTCTCGCTCCGGACGGGCATCGCCTTCGTAGGACAGGTCCGGGCCGATCGCTCCTCCATTGCCGTGAATGCGGTGACATCCGGCGCATCCGAGATTCGCAAACAGCGTCTGACCATGCGCGATCCCCGGGTCGGTGCGCTTCAATCCATAAAGATTTTTCAAGGAGATCCCTAGAAGCGAAAAAACGGAGATCAGAAACAGAGCCACGATGGCCATGCCCACGGGACGGGACGCGGGCGCCCTGACGGTTTTTTGCCAATCGAGAAACGGCCAACACAACACGACTAATATGACAATGGCCGGCAACACCCAGGTCGCCAAAGGCTCCAGCGGACCGTGGATGTGTTTCAGCAACTCATAATAGAAGAGGAAATACCATTCGGGAACCGGCACGAAACTGGTATCCGCCGGGTTGGCTTTATCGGCCAAGGGAAACGGCACGAACGTCGCCAGCAGCACGAGCAAAAGAAACACGCCCACCATGACGACCGCATCCATAAAAACCTGGCGCGGATAGAACGGCTCCCGAACGGCCGCCGCTTTTCGTTCGTCCCAGGGACCGGCCGGTCCGACCCGGCGGAGAATGAACAGATGCAAGGCGATGCCCATTACGATCAGCGCGGGAAGAAACAGCACATGGACGGCGAAGAATCTTGAAAGGGTCAGCGCGCCAAGCGTCTCTCCGCCACGCATGACATGCACCAGAAAATCGCCCACGAGCGGAACCGTCCCCACCATATTAATGCCCACCTGTGTGGCCCAGTAGGCGGTTTGATCCCAGGGGAGCAGATAGCCGGTAAAGGCGAACCCCATCACCAAGAGGAACAGCACGACGCCGACCATCCACATCGTTTCGCGCGGCGGCTTGAATGCGCCGTATAGGAACACTTGAAGGATATGCAGGCCGACGGCAATCACCATCCCGGACGCGCCCCAGTGGTGCAAACCGCGGACGAACCAGCCCAGGCTGACCTGATTTTCGATGAACTGCACGCTATCGTATGCATGGTCAGGGGTCGGCGCGTAGTAGACCGCGAGGAACATGCCGGTGATCCCTTGAAGAACAAACAGGAAGAGCGTGGCCGAGCCGAATACGTAAATCCAGCTCGCTCCGCCTGGAATCGGCTCGTCCAATAACGTCTTTTCCAGGCTCGCCAGTTTCAGCCGGCTGTCGAGCCACTCATAAATGCGGGACGCCATCGCAACAGTTCTCCATGAGGCGCCAACAACTACTTCCGCAACGTCATGACATATTCCATGAGCTCGTTCAGCTCGGCCTGAGAGAGTTGATTCTTCCAGGGACCCATGGCCGTGCCTGGCTTTCCGTTTTCTATGATTTGCAGGAGATCGGCCTTCGGCTTCTTCTTGCTCCCCTCGCTCGTAAAATCGGCAGCCGGCGGCTTGAGCGCTCTTCCTGCCGGCCCGTCGCCCTTTCCCTGTGGCCCATGACAAACGAGGCAGTATTTCTCATAGGCCGCTTTCCCCTTGGCAGGAACGGCGGAGGCAGCGACGGCGGGTATCTTCGACATCACGAGCCCAAGAGCCAATCCTCCGCCCATTACTGCAAGCACAACGCGATTCATGCGTCTCCTAGTGGGAGGTCTTTGCCCGCACGGCCGCAACCTCCGCCGCCGAAACGGGAGTGGCTGCGTTGCCCCAAGCACTTCGTACGTAACTCAAGATGTCCGCGATCTCTTCATCCTTCAGATGTCCCATCGGCGGCATGATGCCGTTAAACTGCTGCCCGTTCACCTCGATGCGCCCTTGAAGGCCATTCACCACGATTTCGATCGGCCGAACTGCGTCGGCCAAGGCATAATCAGATTGTGCAAGCGGTGGAAACGTTCCCGGAATTCCCTGTCCCTCCGCCTGATGACAGCCCATGCAGTAGGTCTGATACAAACGCTGCCCTCCGGCTCCGGCTGTCGTCGTCACCGGACTTGGTGACGGAGAAGCAGGCGCATTCTTCGCCTGATACTCCGATTCCGCCTGCTTTCCCGAATACACCGCTTTGGCCTCAGGCCCTTCGACCTTCAACTCCCCCAGGGCGCCTTTGTTGAACGCGCGCAAAATCGAATGGTCCACCAGCTTGTACGACCCCGGCACTTCCACTTTGAATTCGACGATCGCCGCGCCCCCCGCCGGCACGATGGTGGTTTGAATATGTTCCGAGAAGCGGGTCCCCGCCTCCGCATAGACGCGGTCGAAAATCTCTCCGATGACATGGAAGCTCGACACAAGGTTCGGCCCGCCGTTCCCGACGAACAGTCGGACTCGGTCTCCGACTTTGGCCTTCAGCGCCTTTTCACCCAACAACGATCCCTCTGCTCCGTTGAACACTACATAGGTCGGATGTTCGTCGATGGCCTTTTCCATATCGAAGGGTTGATGCCCCTTCTCGTGATGCGGTCCCTTCGTATAAAAATCGCTTTGCATCACATAATACTCACGCTCGACCGGAGCCAATCCTCCCGGTGGTTCGACCAGGATGAGCCCGTACATGCCATTGGCGACATGCTCGCCGACGGGAGCCGTCGCACAGTGGTAGACGTAGAGTCCGGGATTGAGCGCCTTGAACGTGAACTGCGTGCGTCGGCCCGGCGCCGTATTGCTGCTGGCTGCTCCGCCGCCCGGACCGGTCACCGCGTGAAGATCGATATTGTGAGGAAACCGACTGTCGGGATGGTTCATCAGATGAAACTCGACGGTGTCTCCTTGC
>DASUXH010000270.1:0-2633 GCA_036378015.1 Nitrospira sp.
GACACGGGGGACCGCCTCGACCGTCATGGCGTCGGCGACGGCGTCCTGGATGACATAGCCCACCGGCGCAAGAATGACGCTGAGCACGAACCAGACTTCCGCCGGCATGATCGCCGTCATCGCTTCACGGTGGCCGATCAAGGCCGCCATAATGCCAAGGCTGATGGCGAGCAGGAGGGCCCCCACCCCGATCAGCCAACTCTTCCATCGCCATAGAAGATCGACAGTGTGACCGATCGGCATCTTGAGGGCCCAGGGGATTCCCGCCCAAAAACCGAGTGCGGCTAGGAACGCCGCGGAAAGGCCCAGATAGTCCTTGACGAAGAAGGTGCCGACGATGCTGGTGAGGCCGGAAATTCCGTAGGCCGCATAGACCATCAGAGGCGGCAGGTACGAGAGCCGCATCTCCCGTCCGATGGAGAGGATGTTGCGATCGACCCAGCGTAAAAGGGGGTGCGCCAGGCCCACGGGAGGCTTCACGTCGCCAACAGCACCGCTCCCGATGTGAGAATCAGCCATTGCCTCTTCGTCTCATGATCCGCCACTCGCTTGCACCTTGGGAGCTACGCGCCGTCTGACCAAATCTTGTAGCGCTGAAGTCATTTCCGTAGGGGAGAGATGAATTCTGTCTCCATGGCCGGCAAGGACCCACTCGAACCGGAAATTGAGCAGCTTCTCAATGGATTGCGCCATCGCGCGCGACCTCCAAACCAACCGCCTCGGCGCTTCCAGCGACCGTGTCTCGGGATCCCACCAGAGATGGTCTCCGGTGAACAGAAACCGATGATCGTACAGCAGCGCGCAGCTGCCGGCCGTGTGGCCAGGAACGGGGATCAGATCGAACTGCGGCGCGAGGCTGATAGTCTCCAGGCCGTCGACGATTAATTCGGCATCCGGCATCGCCTCCGCATCCGCTCGGTGGATGATGCGCGTGGCGCCGAACCGTGAGGCATATTGAGCGGCATCGGCGACATCGTCTTCATGCGTCAAGAAAATGAACCGGAGTCCGCCCATCCGTGCAAAGGCATCGACCAGGTGTTTGATATAACGGGGCGAATCGACGAGCCAGTTTCCGTCAGGATGTTGGATGAAATAACTGTTCGCACCGAAAGACTTCTCTGAGTTGAACCCGCAGTAGTACACGCCTCCTTCAAGCAAGAGGGGAAAACTGGCCATCGCCTCCTTCAACCGTACCTTATCCCCGTGTTCGGTTCCGATGGAGCCCACGGGGCAGGCGAGCAGAGCCTGGTACGCTTGATGGACCAGTTCATTGTCCTCCGGTTGCGTCGTCACGGCGGACAATTCGCCGACTTCCTCAAAACTGCGGGGCGCCAGTTGCCGGCAGGTGTCGCAGTTGATGCAGGTCGCGTCGACAAAGAAGTTGCCCGCAACATTTGTGTCGAGTCGCTTTTTGGGATCAGCCATCGATTACCCAACGATTCGTGGAGCCGTGCCTTTCCGTTTTTCCCCATCGGCCGCCCGCCACAAATACCAGGAAGCGACTGTCCGATAGGGCTTCCCTCGCTCCCCATACCGTACCATAGCTTTGGGGGTGGGGAGGGAACGACGGCCATCCTTCGCAAGATGCTCGATGGCGGACGAAGGACGAGCCACGGATCACCGTATCAGAGGCGACGGCCGGCCCCAGCTGGCGGAAAAGACGAAATCACCGATCGGCTGACGCTCACGAGGCTTGAGTTCACGTTCACGCAAATAGTCTGGAAGAATTGCCGGATCGCCGGGGTATCCCACCGCAATCATCGCCACCGGTTCGAATCCCGACGGGATCTGACATTCCCTGCGAGCTTTGTCCACGTCGTATCCGGCCATCTGATGGGCCTGCAATCCCAGAGCGGTTGCCTGGAGGACGAGATTTTCGACGGCCATGCCGGTGTCATGCAGCGCATGCCGGTTGGGCTTTCCATCGTCTTCAAAAAACAGGCTTGCAACAGAGAGGATCAATACAGGCGCTCGAAACACCCACTTCGAATTGCCCTCGGAGAGACAACCGAACAATTTGTCATAGTCAGACCGGTGCTCCTGTGTGGTCGCGAGAAACCGCCAAGGCTGTTCGTTGTTCGATGAGGGCGCCCACCGCGCTGCCTCGAAGAGGCTCTTGAGTTTCTCGGGCTCGACGGGACGTTCTGCGAAGGCGCGCGGACTCCACCGGCGGACAATCACATCCTCAATCGGATGCTCCGACTGTGCACGCTTTTCCATGCGGTCAGCTGTCTTTCTTCTCCGGTTTCTCGTCCATCTCGGGAGACCATCCGCCGCCCAGCGCTTTGTAGAGTTGGACGACCGACACCAGATGCAACCGCCGGGAGCCGGTCATCGCCAATTCTGCCTCGAACAGATTGCGCCGCGCTACGAGCACATCGAGATAGTTCGCGAGACCACCTTTGTATCGGAGCTCGGCAAGCCGGAGAGCCGATTGCAACGCATTCACTTGCTGCTGCTGCGCCTCATTCTGCTCCCGGGCGGTCCTGGCGGCCACCAACGCATCCTCGACTTCGCGGAAGGCCGTGAGCACCGTTTGTTGATAATCTGCCAGCGATTGCTTGGCCTGGGCTTCCACGGCGTCTTGCTGAAATCCCAGGGCTTGCGCATTTAAGAGTGGCAGCGTGAAGCCG
>DASUXH010000271.1:0-3162 GCA_036378015.1 Nitrospira sp.
GGTAAAGGCCGGCCGGCGCGTCCACTAGCAGGATGCGAAAATGTTCACTCTCACCCACCCACCCCGGCGCGCCAGGACGCGCCTTGCACCAGGCGCTGCGTTCTCACATCGCTCCAACCGCCGTTGGATTTCGGCATCGCAGCCTAGATCCTTCATACGCTAGTGGATAAGATTCGCATCAACAAATTCTTTACCGAGCACGGGATTTGTTCGCGCCGGGAAGCCGATCGGCTCATCGCAGCAGGCCGCGTCACCATCAATAACGGCATCGCAAAGCTGGGAGACCAGGTCAGTCCCGGGGACGTAATCGCCCGCGACGGGCAGAAGATCCCGTGGGGACAGGCCCGCATTTATATCAAATACCACAAGCCCGTGGGCGTCACCACGACGAGCGAAGCACACGTTCCGCGTAACATCATCAGAGAGATCGGCCATTCTGAACGGATCTTTCCGATCGGCCGGCTCGACAAGGACTCCTCCGGTCTGATCCTCCTGACCAACGACGGCGACATCGTGAACGAGATTCTCCGGACCGAGTTCGGTCATGAGCGCGAGTACGAGGTCACGGTGGATCGCCCCTACGATCAGGCGGTACTGGACCGTCTTGCCGCAGGCGTCGTCATCCTGGACAGCAAGACGAAGCCTTGTCGGGTGGAACGCCTCGGGCCGAAGCGGTTCAGGATCGTTTTGACCGAAGGCAGAAATCGACAGATTCGACGGATGTGCCAGGCGGTAGGGTATCGGGTCATCACTCTGCACCGCGTCAGGATCATGCATATTACCCTGACCGGGCTGTCGTCAGGGGCTTGGAAAGCGCTTTCGCCGCTGGAGCAGGAAGAGTTGCTCACCGCCGTCAGGCGCAATCACTGAAGCGGGCGAATGCTTAGGGCTTCAGTGGAAGGGGGAGGTTGTCGCTGAGCGGAAGGGCCGGACGTGAGCAGGGGCTCGGGCGAAGGGCCGTCCTCAGACCGGCCGGGCCTTCGCGCTTTGGCCAAAAAGAGATTGAGCAATGCGATGAAAAAGCTTCCTCCGACGAGCATGATGCTGGTCGACTGAATCGCTTTCGTGCCTTCATCGCGCATGTCCTTCGCGACGTCGGCGACGGTGTCCAGCAGCCGGTCCAATGCCAGGCTGACCTGGATCATCTTGGGCCCGGCGTTGTCCGCCGCATGCTCCTCGGCAAGGCGGCGAAGGCGATCGCGCTCAGAGGAGGAAGAGGCGTTCCACTCCCGCGCGAGTAGATCGATCGTCGTGCTGGCCGCGGAGAAGTACTGATCCAGACTCTTGCGGACGGCTTGGATGTCTTCCGGCTCGCTTCTTCCGCTGCGGGAGACGCGAAGGCCGGCGGCGGCATACCGGTCCACGGCGAGTTGGACCCGCGCCCGCTGGCCCGGCAGGGACTGGGTGATGCGTTCGAAGTCTTTCTGGCTGTCGGCCTGAAGTGCGCGGATGATCGTGTTACGGTAGCGCATCACGTCAGCCGAGATGTGCGCCAGATCCGCGGCGCCGAGCGTGTACTCCGTATACATGATGCGCAGATCTTGGTCGACGCGGCTCAGCGCGCCACCGCTCAACCAGCCGAGGCCCGCGATCAGCAGGCTGATCAGCACTTGCGCGGCGCTGGGACGGAAAGATCGAAGCCACCGAAGCACCGGCCCTCCTTACTCCAAAATCAAGCGCCGATCGACATGCGGCGTCAGGTTCGGATCGTTGGAGACAAAAATTACCGACCAGGGTTCATCCTTCGAACACAGCCGGCGCAGCAACGTCTCACGTAGGACCGGCTGAAGGCTGTGAAGAATGCCGTCGAATACCAGTACCTGCGGCCTGGCCAACACGGCGCGTGCCAGGAGGATGCGGATGATGTGCATCGGCGTCAAGATTTTACCGGGCGCCCGAATGTGGGTTTTGAGTCCCTCCGACAGAGTATCCACGTCTTCTTCGAGCTCAGCAAAACGCAATGCCCATCGTACGTCGCTGTACGGAATGTAAGACCGGCCCAGGACGATGTTGTCTTCGATGGTGCCTTCGAAGAGCGTTAGTTGCGAATCGATCATGAAGCCACGGCAGCGGTTGATGGCGGCCATGTCGATATGGCGTAAGTCGACGCCGTTGTACCGGATCACGCCGCTGGTCGGAGCCTCGAGACCCGCGAGCACTCTCGCCAAGGCCGTCTTGGCGGCGGTCGAGCTGGCATAGATGCCGATCTTCTCGCCCGGGGTTACTTCGACATTGAACCCTTGGAAGATCGCCGGCACGGCCGGATGATGAACTGCCAGGTCCTTACAGGTCAGACGAATGCCATGCACGGTGGGATCGGGAAGCGGGACGGACAAGGCCGACGACGCTTGGTCTTTCGGCAGCGATAGGACGAAATCCAGTTCCTTCAAGCCGGTCATGAAGTAAAAAATATGGCCCATCCGTTTCACGACTTCCTCAAAGCTCGCCAACAGACCGCTGACCACGACTTCCGCGGCCACCAGTTGTCCAAGCGTCAATTGCCCGATGGAAAGCAGCCATGCGGCGGTCGCGATGAGACCGCCGTGCGCGATGGCTTGCCAGCCCACCGATCCCAGATACTGACGGATCAGAATGCCGAAGCGGGTCTGCCTCCGTTCGACATATTTGCCCACCAACTCGTCGGTCCGCTGCATCAAGATCGCACGGCTGTCCGTCGCCTTGAAATGCAAGAGGTTGTACGAAATCTCCTGCATCCAATGGAGGGTGTCGTATTTGGCGTGAGACATGTCGATGGTGGCTTTCAAACCACCATGCGACAGCAGAAAGACAACGCTGAATCCAGCCAGGAGTAGCGCATTGTAGAGAAGGAAATAGGGGTGATAGAACACGAGGATCGTCATCCCGACGGCGCCGCCGACGACCACGTTGATGAGGTCGACCAACAGCACAGAGAGAGCCCGCTGCATGAACACCGTTTCCATGAAATGATTGGCGTACCGGGGCTTGAAGCCCAATACTTGTAGTTGCGGAATCTGTTGCGACATGCCGATAGCGACGCGGGCAAAGAGCCGCCGTTCCAGCACTTCCACGGCATAGTACTGCAGCGACCGGAAGGCGCCGACGAAGAGCAGGGCGGCAATCATGACGCCGGCGAGCGTGACGATCGTCACCGGTTGGATGGCAAACGCGAACGTGTTGGTC
>DASUXH010000272.1:0-2215 GCA_036378015.1 Nitrospira sp.
CAGATGGATGTCCGTTGAGGGCGTTTCCGGAGACGGCGTGGGTGTATCAGCCAAATCGCCGCCCGTTTTGATGGTAAGGAGATGAGGGCGACCGACCGTCGTCAGGTAAGCGCCGGCATAGGCCAACAATTGTCGGAAGAAACGGGCGGTGGTCTCAAGGTCACCGGCATAGACGGGAAGGACCTGGCTGAAATCCGGAATGAACCCGCTTGTTCCCCCGGCCATAGATGCGGATTGCAAGGCTTCGTCGAGAAGGCGATTGACGACATGGGCCGTTCCTGACGGACGGGCCAGGCGCGTCAATTGTTCCGCCAGTTCAGCCGAGGCTACCGCATGGCCGCTCAACGCCTGGAGGCGGTCAAGCATCCGGGATTCGCGCGGCGAATCGGCGAGTTGCTGTGATTCATTGACGAGGGTGGAGAGCGGCTTCTCGAGTCGCTCCGAGAGATCGGTCATCTGTTGAATGACCGTCTGGAGCGCTTCTGTTCGTTGCCGTTGCTGGAGGAGCGCCTGCTGCGTCGCCTGCTCTCTTGTGCGGTGGGACAGGTCTCGAATAAGACCGAGGGTGCCGAGAAATCGTCGGGAGGCGTCGTAGACTCCCCGTGCACTGACGGAGGCAGGCTTGTATGCCGTTCCTTCGGCCGTCTTGCCTTGGAGCGTCAACTCAAATTGCCCGGCAGCCCGGTCGCCGGCCCGCCGTTCATTGAAGCGAAAGCGCGCGGGTTGCTGTTGGGCCTCTGAGACTATCGTATGGTACGGACGGCCGATCAACTCTTCCGGCCGATAGCCGAGCACGGCCGTCAGATTGCGGCTCAGCGAGAGAAATCGTCCCTCGGCGTCGAGTTCATAGAACACATCTCCCAGTGAGTCGATCAGCCAGGAATGCCGCCGTTCTGTTCGTTCTACCGCCAATCTGTGCCCGCGTTTTTCTATCGCCTCCCTCGCGCACAAGAACAGTTCCGTCAAGAATGCCGGAGAGTGCTTGTAGAGGAACAGGTCCGCGCCCATGTGAATCGCGTCGAGCGCTGCCTTGGCGTCGGTTCGAGAGCTTTGTAGGATGATTGAGGCATAGGGCATTCGTTGTTTGAGATTGGTCATGAACGCCGCAGGAGAATCGGGAAGGGCGGTCTCATCGACCAGCGCGATGGCCCATGCGTCTGTCGCGGCCTGTGTCGTGCGACCGGCTTCCTCGGCGGAGTAGGCCACTTCGATCCGGAGATCGGAAAAGAAACCGCGAAGGCTGATCGTGACGAGTTTGATCTCTTCGGCGTGCTCGTTGACGAGAAGGATGGTTATGGACTCGCTCCGCGGCATCGACCGTCGCATCCAAAGGAAACACGGTTCCAAAGCGAGAGAAGTTCACCATCCCTTCGCCTCGACCAGTCAGACGGGTCCACCGAGGCGGGGGAGGAAATATCTGCTGCTCGGATCGGCTAAGTGATTAGCACAGGTATGAGCAAGAAACCCAGCCTGGCTGTAAAGGAAAACACTCCTGCTTTCGTAGGGGGCGCTTCCGCCAACCGTCCCGCTTCCCTTCGACCGGGGAGCCAGACGGTTAGCGGACGCTGGCTGTCGGCGCAGGACAGGAGCCTGGAGTCATATAGAGCAAATAGTTGCCCATTCCATGCTGGGGATCCGCTTTCTGCAGCAGATGGTGATGGACCATCACCATCTCATAGTCGTCGTCTTTGGTCACAGGAAATCCTTGAGCGTCTTTGTACACCTGGTGCGGTTGGAACTCGATGAAGGTGCCGTCGCGCATGACGTCCGGTACGGTGCGTAGCAGCGTCTCTTGTTTGGTCTTGTTCTCGAGGGCGATGAGCAGCAGTTCATCGTGCCCATGCGGATAAGCGAATTTCACGCAGCCGTCCATGGAGAACTTCAACGGGGCGGTGTGGACTTGGACGCCGGCCTTGATTTCGATGCCTTCGTCGGTCTGGTCCGGGCCGCGCTGTGCGAATTTGCTGTAGCACACCACGTTGACGCCAACCTGGTACACATCCATCTCTTTGACGGGTTGGTCCTCAGGCGCCATGTACATGGTGAAACTGGCCATCACGTTCTTGGTCGGAGGCGCCTTGTGATAAAACGCCACGACCGACATCAGGTGTTGTCCCTTGGCGAGTTTGACGCCGTATCCTTGGGGAAATTTCGCTTCGGTCATCTCCAGACCGGCCCCGCTGAAAAACAGCGGCTCGCCCGCACAAGACACGCT
>DASUXH010000273.1:0-2140 GCA_036378015.1 Nitrospira sp.
GTGAGGCGGAGATCGACGACGGGTCGTTCTCCGCTCTTAATGATCGACCAACTCTGACAAGTTGATGTCGAGTGCCACAACTGGGACGCCGATTTGCCAGCGCTCGAGCACTTCGGGATGGACTTCGCCAATCACGCCTACCGTTTTACTGGATACTATGATCCGTCCTGCACGGCCCTCCAGAAACGAAGGATGCGGCACCGGCTCGAGCTTATATTCTTTGCCCAGATAATAGAACAGAGCGTCGAGACAGGAATGGATCTCTGAGAAGTGCGTCGTTGCATGTGCGATTGTGGCCCCAAGAACCGTTTCAGTTCTGGAACCCAGTTCATGGCTGCGATCAGGAATTGCCACCTCCCCCGCTTCAAATACCCGGTGCGGGTAGAATGCTCTGCTTGAGGCAGCCTCCACTCGCAGCAGCGAAGGCAACATCCATTGGCGCAGGCAGGAAAAGCTCAAAGACATGACGTTGTCGACTTCCACCATCTCACCCCAGCGCGTCTCGCCTAAACGCATCCAATCACAATACTGCTCCGGAGCCCCCAAAATGTTCGAGATGATCTCCTGAAATCCCATTCCCATCATCAAGCTGCGGGCCCGATCGGCGGTCTCCTCAATCTTCGATAGTCCGCCGACGGTGAATTGCGCGGGCATGACGGGATGGAACTCAGCGTAGCCGCGGCTTATCGCGACATCTTCCACGACGTCCATCGCATGCATCACGTCCTGACGATAGGGCGGCAGTTTGGCCTTGACCGAGCCGTTTTGTGACGTAACTGCGTAACCGTACACCTCCAGCGCCTGCTTGACCGCCTTTGCACCGAGCTTTTGGCCTAGCGCCTGCTCAATCGTTTTAAGAGGAATTGTTCTAGACCGGCCGAGGTCCTGGGGCGTGACGACTCGTTTCCCAAGCGGAGTCTTCCAGGGATACACCACTTCGATGGGCTCAATGGCCGCGCCACGGTCGGCCAGATTTGCGGAAAGAATATTCAAAGTCAAGACAACCATTGAAATATCGGTCCCGGTGACTTCAATGAACAGTTCGTCGTCTCCCGCCCTCACTTCCCCGATTTCTCGGCTGTTGATGATCGGCGGGAAGGACAATACTTGTTGTCGGGCATCCCGAAGAATCGGCACGCGCTGGTGGCCGGAAAGAATATGGCCGTGCTCCAAGCCTTTGGGATGGACCATCAGCATCTCCGACAGCGTCATCACAGTTTCCATTCCCAACGGGGTGAACCGGGCCGCGTCACGTTCAACCAATTCGTAGGTCACAGGAAAGTGAATATGCTTAAGCTGGTACAAGCCGATTGAGACGGTCTTTCGCTTATGTCCGTACAGATCCGCGAGCTTTTCTTGGGTTTGAATGAGTTGGGCCAAACCGTCAGCAGTCACGCGATACCCTCTGGACGTACAGGCTGCGACATAGGGACGCACGCGATCGATGCCCGGTGCGACGATCAGGCGGTTGGTGGTCCTGGGCTTTTTCGACAGGAAGGAATAGGGTTTCTGTCTTCCTGTTTGTTTAATGCGGATCTGACGTGCAATCCCTTCACAACTCCAGAGATCCGGACGGTTGCTGTCTTGAAGTTCGATGCGCAATTCGCCCGTTTCCGCGACATGCTCCTTCAGTTCGCCCTTCACAAGCATAAGCCAGTCCTCGATCCGCTCAATGGGCAGCGGCCGCGTGAGTCGCGCACCAGCCCCAAGGAGCGATTCGAAATCCGGCTTGAAAATGGAAATCGTGGGCATGTTAGAACAGGCCTCGAGTCGTGCGGATCATGTCCAGACTATCCGTGAACAGTTCACGGATGTCATGGATGCCTAAGGCCACCATCGCCATACGGTCGAGACCCAAACCCCAGGCGATTACCGGCACATCCACGCCCAACGGCAAAGTGACTTCCGGTCGGAAGAGTCCTGCGCCCCCCAGTTCCATCCAACCGAGCCGCGGGTGCCGCACATGCATTTCCACCGACGGCTCTGTGAAGGGGAAATAGGCCGGCAGGAACTTCACTTCCTTGGCCTGCGCCACTTCCCGTGCAAACAGATTCAGAAGTCCCAGCAAGGTCCGAAAATTGATGTCTTCGCCGAGGACGATGCCTTCCACCTGGAAAAAGTCCGTGGCGTGCGTAGCATC
>DASUXH010000274.1:0-2631 GCA_036378015.1 Nitrospira sp.
GTCTTCCTGTGGCGCAACAGCAAGCGATCGAACTGGCGTATTATGAGGGCCTCTCGCACATGGAAATTGCGGCTCGCTTGAATCAACCACTCGGGACGGTGAAGACCAGAATCAAACTCGGGATGTCGAAACTACGGGAAAGTCTTCGACGTTCCTGGGAGCAGGGTGACATCGGATGACGCACGAAGAGCTGGAAGAAGCCGTCCCCTTGTATGCAGCCGGCGCGCTCGACCGAGGGGAACGCCAGGCCCTGGAGGCGCATCTGTTGTCCGGATGTCAGTCTTGCCGCACCGCCCTGAAAGAGTACCAATCGGTCGCTTCGCTTCTGCCCTTCGGCCTGTCGCCCATGCAAGCGCCGCGGACGTTGAAGTCGAAGCTCATGGCGGCTCGGAACCCTGACCCCCTGCCGATGGATACCCTCTCCAAGGAAAGCAGCCGACCGAGTCTGGAGCCCGGTGACTGGATGAATCACCTCTTTCCTCCCATCGCTCCTGCGCGTTCGGCCACGCTGCCATGGGCGATCGGAGCGGCCAGTCTGTTCCTTGTATCAGTGGCTGGTTATTTCCTCTGGACGTATTCAACGCGTCTCTCAGACGATAGCCTGAAGATTCAGCAATTGGAGGCTGCCCTCGCCGAACAGTCGACGAAGATTGCGATGCTGAACCGCGATATGAACTTTAAAGATCGTTCACTCGCCGAAGTGCAAGCCGATCTACAGCGCAAAGCAACCGACGCCGTTGAGCTCAAGAACCAGCTTTTGGATCGGGAAGTCGAGCTTGAAACCGCTCGTCAACAGCTCAATACGGCGATGCGCGGGAAGATGCCTCAGGACGAATTTGCGGCGTTACTGCGTCGGCCAGACGCCAAGGTGGTGAGCCTCGCCGCTTCTGATGTCGCGAAGGGTGCCAGTGCGGTTTTGATCTATAATCCAATCACACAAAAGATCTGGCTCTATTCGGCCAATTTACCGGAATGTCCGACCGGCACCTCCTATCAGCTCTGGGCAATCGACCAGAGACCGGTGAGTGTGGGGACCTTCCACATTGACGCCGGGGAAATGGCTCATTTGCTGGTCAAACGGTTGCCGGACTTCGAAAAGGCCCGCAAGTTCGCCGTGAGTCTCGAGCCGGCCGGCGGACGCCCGCAACCAACCGGACCTATCTATCTGGCCGGTCAACGATCCTCCTGAGTCGGCCCGCTTGACCAAACCCTAAGCCTCCCAGTACAACCGCCCGATGACGGTCCATCCGAATGACGATGATCGCGCGTTCATGCGCCTGGCCCTTGATCAAGCGGCGGTGAGCGCCGCGGCTGGAGAAGTGCCTGTCGGCGCACTGCTCGTGCACGAGGGAGCGATCCTTGCCCAATCACATAATCGTCGTGAGACATGGCGGGACCCGACGGCGCATGCGGAGATGATCGTCATTCGCGAGGCTGCCAAGACGCTTGGTCGATGGAGATTGCTCGATACGACGCTGTTCGTCACGCTTGAGCCCTGTGCCATGTGTCTCGGCGCCATCATCCTGGCCCGCATTCCCCGGCTCGTGTTTGGCGCGCGGGATCCCAAGGCCGGCGCGTGCGGGTCGGTGCTCGATTTTGCCGGCGACCGCCGCTTGAACCATCGAGTGGAAGTGCTGGGAGGCGTGCTGGAGGACGAGAGCCAGCGGATGCTCTCAAAGTTCTTCGAGGAGCTCAGGGCACGGCCACCCGATGGTTGATCGCCGTGACGCAACTCAGGCGCTCATGCCATCGAGCACCCGCACGGACCAGTCGTTGCCGTACGCACACACCGCTCCCTGCCAATCAGGCCCGCAACCCAACCACTGCACCGTCCATTCGCATGGCATCGCTGAATATCCATATCCTCTTGCGCGGATGCTCGCTCGCGATGGAAAAGGCGACGCAACAACCTCGCATTGCTGAAGCGAGGATATTCCGGCTCCTTGCGCCTTCAGAAAGGCCTCCTTGGCGACCCAGAGATGATAAAAGTGCAAGGCCCGATCGGACACCGGCCTGGTCTTGATGCTTTCGACTTCTGTCTGCGTATAAAACCGTTCGGCAAGTTTCAGCACTTCGAGATTGCCGCGGATCCGTTCGAGATCGATCCCAATATCCTGTCCTTTGGCCACCGCGAGCAGCATCCGGCCGTGCGAATGAGAGAGGTTAAAGCGGAGCCCCTGAGGACCGCCATGCCCCTCCAGCAAGGCGGGTTTGCCCGTCGGCCCGATGAGGAACCGGAGTGCGTCGGGTGCGATGTCCAGGTACCGAGCGAGCACAAGACGAACACCGCCGTGCGCGAACGTAAACTCGATCTGATCTTGGGGACGTACGAATCTGGCGGCGCGACGATGCTCCTCTTCACTGAGAGAGGCGCGGCAGCGTTCGAGCACGGCTGCATCGCCCTCAAGCGAACAACTCCAAATATCGACCGCGTCTGAGATCGGCACCCGGTCCTGAGGTCCACTTTTGAGAACGGCGACCGACGGGAATCGCAAAGCCTGTTCAATCGACGATGTCACTGGCACACTCCGAGCGAATCACTATTGAATAGCGCAGGGGATCGACAGAAGGCTCGAAAGAAAACCAATTGAAAAATCTTCTGCCTCACGGTAAGCTCGCCAACGTCGACTC
>DASUXH010000275.1:0-2782 GCA_036378015.1 Nitrospira sp.
AATTGGCCGGCGCAGGGAAGGTTTCGCTCGATGATCTGTTTGCCAAGATTCAGGAAGGGTCCGTCAAGGAATTGTCGCTGGTGATTAAGGCCGATGTCCAAGGATCTTCGGAAGCTCTGGCGACAGCCATCGAGAAGCTTCCAACCGAGGTGGTGAAGCTTCGGGTCATCCATAACGGCGTCGGTGGGATCACCGAATCCGACGTGCTTCTCGCGGCCGCCTCCAACGCGATCATCATCGGATTCAACATCAGACCGGAACCCAAGGCCTCCGATCTGGCCGAGAAGGAACACGTCGACGTCAGGCTGTACACGATCATTTATGACGCGTTGAACGACATCAAGGCGGCGATGGAAGGTTTGCTGGAGCCGACGCTCAAGGAGCGCGTGCTTGGACGGGCAGAAGTGCGTCAGGTCTTTACCGTGTCCAAGGCCGGCACGATCGCGGGCTCCTATGTCATCGACGGCACGATTACTCGTGCGAGCGCCGGCGTTCGGGTCATCCGTGACAGCGTGGTGGTGTATCAAGGCAGGTTGGGATCGTTGCGCCGCTTCAAGGACGACGTCCGCGAGGTTCAGCAAGGCTACGAGTGCGGTATCGGAGTCGAAAACTTCAGCGACATCAAGACCGGCGATATCATCGAAGCCTATGCCATCGACAAGATCGCGGCAAAACTCTGATAAGGAAATCCGACGTGCGGTGGGTCGAAGGCGGGGCATTGTAAGCAGGCACGAGCCCGTCAGGTCGTGAGCGTCGTCGTGGGGCTCTGTACGATCGAGCTTTTTATCGCCGACAGCCAATCGTTGAAAGACAAGCGGCAAGTCCTGTTAAGTCTAAAAGACAGGCTGCGGCGGAAGTTCAATCTGTCTGTCGCTGAAGTCGATGAGCAGAATTTGTGGCAGAAGGCGGTGCTGGGATTGGCCTGCGTCGCCAATGATGGTCGGCACGTGAACCAGGTGCTGGACCAAGCGCTCAATCTCATCAGAAGTCATACAGTGGTCGAGATCGTCCAGTCTCGAATCGAGTTGTTGTGACCGTGCAAGGGCTTGTCAGGTTCACGGCAGGCCAAGGGAAGCTGGGCGATGGCGAAGACGGGGTACAGCCGGGCCGAACGCGTCGCAGATCAGATCCGCATGGAAGTGGCCGACATCCTGATGCGGAGGATCAAGGATCCGCGCGTCCGCTCGGTGACCGTGACGGATGTGGAATTGACGAACGATTTGCGCATCGCGCGCGTCTTCGTCACGGCCTTGGGCAGCGAGGCGGAAACAAAGGACGTCTTCGCGGGGCTCAGCAAGGCCAGCGGGTTTGTCCGAAGCGAACTGGGCCGCCGGCTGACGTTGCGATACCTGCCGGAAGTCGTGTTTGTGAAGGACGTCAGCGGCCCGCGCGGGGATCGAGTGCTGCAGCTGTTGGATGAAATTCAGGAGCGAACGGATGCCTCGTCGGAGGAGCATTCGTAGCTGAGACCTTATGACCGCCACGGTTGCGAAATGCGAAATCATGGACGGGGTCCTTGCGGTAAGCAAGGAGGCCGGATGGACCTCGCACGATGTGGTCGCAAAGGTCCGGCAGGTGCTTGGGGGAGCGAAGGTCGGCCATGCAGGCACCTTGGATCCGGCCGCGACGGGTCTGCTGCCCTTGTTGATCGGAAAGGGCACTCGCATCGCGGAGTATCTGATCGAATGGGACAAGGAATACCATGCCCAACTTCGATTGGGAGAGACCACCGATACGCTCGATGCGACCGGGACGGTTCTCGACCGTCGTTCGACGCAACACCTCACGCCGGCCGCCATTATAGACGCTATGGGACGGTTTCGAGGCTCCATCGAGCAGATGCCCCCGATGTATTCGGCGGTGAAAATCGACGGCGTGCCGCTGTACCGCTCGGCTCGGGCGGGGAAAACAGTTGCTCGAGCTGCACGGACCATCGAGATTCGTGAATTGGACGTGCTCAATGTCGCCGGCCAGGATGTCGCGTTCCGAGTCGTGTGCTCGAAGGGCACCTATGTGCGGTCGCTCTGTGCCGATATCGGCGCGATGCTAGGAGTCGGCGCGCATCTGCGAGCTTTGGAAAGGACGCGGGTGGGACCGCTGACGCTGAATCGAACCCTGACGGTCGATGCGATCATCCGTGAGCACCATCTTGGTGGTTTGACTGCGCACATGTGGTCGCTTGATGATGTGCTTCGGCATCTTCCTGTCGTGGTTGTCGATGTACGGGCCGCAGAGCGCGTCTGCCATGGAGTGCCGGTGGCATGGTCGGATCTCCTCCCAGAGAAAGACAGTGAAGGACAGAGGAAAGCGGGCATGCCTGTGCGCATTCATGATGACAGGGGACAATTGCTGGCCCTTGGACGGTTTTCAGAGCCACGCTCCGGCCGGATCGCGATTGAGAAAGTGTTCGCTTTGGAATTGATCTAGCAGAAGAGAAAGGAAAGGGAGAACTCATATGGCCTTGCTGAAGGACGCGAAAGCCGAATTGATCAAACGGTATCGGCAGCACGATAGCGATTCGGGCTCGCCAGAGGTGCAGATCGCGGTATTGACGAACCGGATCAGTTATTTGACCGAACACTTTAAGCTTCACAAGAAGGATCACCATTCGCGGCGTGGACTGCTGCAATTGGTGGGGCGTCGGCGGAGATTGTTGGACTATCTACGTGACGTGGATGACGCCCGGTACCGGGCGGTGATCGAGCGCTTGGGTATTCGAAAATAATCAAAGATCCTGCTGTCGCAGGTCGACAGCAGGCCACCGTCGCACAGGTGAACACTG
>DASUXH010000276.1:0-2694 GCA_036378015.1 Nitrospira sp.
CTTTTGTACCGGAGACTCGAAGGACATTTGTGAAGCCCACATTCCTGCTCCCTACCTCGCGGGGATCAGACAAGTGCAGGGCTTTTGACACGACGATTCCGAAGGGGATCGCGCCCAGCGCATAGCCGAACGCCACCAGAAGCACGCAGAGGAGTTCTTCATTCATCATGAAGAAATTCGTGTGAAGGAATTCCCGAAAGCCCTGCGGAGAGTCGGCGCGGCTCGCATCGTCTTACAGACCTTTGGCGATGACTTGCTTCCAGAAGCTCCACACGTAGACTCCGCCCGACAAATAGCCCAGCACGAGCGACAGGTAGAGCGTCACGCTTCCGGCCAAGTGCAGATTGCCCAAGTCCGAAAGCGCCGTGCCTTCAAGAATCAACATCGTAATCGCCACGACCTGCAACGCCATTTTGTACTTACCTGTCGTCTCCGCCACAATGATCATCCCTTCGCCCGCCGCGATGGCGCGAATCCCGGTCACGGCGACCTCCCGCGCGATCACGAGAATTGCCACCAGGGCGCTGACGCGATCAACATTCACCAGGAGAATCAATGCGGACAGCACAAGCAGTTTGTCGGCGATCGGATCGAGCAGCTTGCCGAGTTTCGTGACTTGGCCGGTGCGGCGTGCGATATACCCATCCAACAGGTCGGTAATGGCGGCGACGACGAAGATGACGGCCGCGCTCAATGAGCGGTTCGGGGTCGGCGTAAAAAACAGCATGACGAAGACAGGGATTAAGAGAATACGGACCAGAGTGATGAAATTGGGGAGGTTGAGCGACTCCTGACCGACCGCTTTCCAGGCTTCCAGCACGCGATTCATGGCTGTCTAATCTCTCTCTTTCGAGACAATTTTATTGTTCTCTAGACGATGCCGCTCTTCAACAGATCATGCAGGTGAATCACACCTAGAATCTGTCGCTCTCCCTCGGTGACGACCAAGGTCGTAATCGAGAACCGCTCCATCTGTTCGACGGCTTTCGCCGCCAAATCGTCCGGCGAGATGGTTTTCGGATTTGCCGAGGCCAACTCACCGGCGGTGGCCCTCGCAAAATCGCGGCCTTGCTGGATGAACCGCCGCAAATCGCCATCGGTGATGATGCCGACGAGCTTTCCATTGCCGTCGATCACGGTGGTCATGCCCAGCTTTTTCGCCGTAATCTCCAGAATCGCCGCTGTGGCTGGAACCGCTTCCGAGACCATCGGCATCTCCGGTCCCCCGTGCATGAGGTCTTTGACCCTCACCAGCAGGCGCCTTCCGAGTGTTCCGCCGGGATGGAATTGGGCGAAATCTTCCTCCTTGAAGCCGCGCTTTTGAAGAAGCGCGACGGCCAACGCATCGCCCATGGCCAGCGTCGCGGTGGTACTGGCCGTGGGCGCCAAACCCATCGGACAGGCTTCTTCCGAGACGGACACATCGAGCGCCACATCGCTGTTCTTCGCGAGCGTCGAAGCCATTCGTCCCGTCATCGATACGACCGGAATGCCCATTCGTTCGACAGAGGGGAGCAGCTGTAAGATTTCCTGCGTCTCGCCGCTGTTGGAAATCGCAATGAGCACGTCGGCCCTTCCCAACATGCCGAGATCTCCGTGAATGCCTTCGGCCGGATGGAGAAAAAATGCCGGCGTGCCGGTGCTGGCCATCGTCGCCGCAATTTTTTGTCCCACGAGCCCCGATTTCCCCATGCCGGAGACCACCACCTTGCCTTTGCAGCGCATCAACAGATCGACGGCCTTGTCGAACTGGGCATCCAGGCGATCGACGAGCGCTTGCACCGCGCGCGCCTCGATCTTCAGCACGCGACGGCCTTCGGCCAGGCTCCCGCCGTTCGCCCGATCGGGCGGCCGGGAAGCGGGCCTGGCCCTCAGTTTCGGGGTTTTGCGGCGTCGCATATGCGTATCACCCGTTCAAGAAGGGATTTGAGCTGGTGGAGCGGGACCATATTGGGGCCATCGGACAGCGCCTCGTCCGGATTCGGATGGACCTCCATGAAGAACCCGTCGACGCCGGCCCCGGCCGCCGCTGAAGCCAGCGGCTCGACGAATTCGCGCTGGCCGGCGGATTTCGTGCCGCCTCCACCGGGCAGCTGCACGCTGTGCGTCGCATCAAACACGACCGGATACCCGAAACTTCGGAGAATCGGGAAGGATCGCATGTCCACGACCAGGTTGTTGTAGCCAAACGACGATCCTCGCTCCGTCAGCACGATTTGGTGGTTGCCGCATTCTTCGACCTTCTTGACGGCATTTGACATTTCCTGTGGAGACAGAAACTGCCCCTTTTTCACATTTACGACCTTGCCGGTCTTGGCGGCGGCGATGAGTAAATCGGTCTGACGGCAGAGGAAAGCGGGAATCTGGAGCACATCGACGACGTGACCGGCTTCCATCGCTTGTTCCTCGGTATGCACGTCGGTCAGCACCGGTACGCCCACCTGCCGTTTGACCTTCGCCAGCACCTCGAGGCCCTTTGCCACACCCGGTCCTCGAAAGGAGGTGATGGACGTTCGATTGGCCTTGTCAAAAGAGGACTTGAAGACGTACGGCATTCCCAGCGAGCGCGTGATTTCGGCGATGCGGCCCGCCGTCTCCATCGCCAACTGCTCACTTTCGATGACGCAGGGGCCGGCAATCAAAAACGGTCGCTGGCCCTCTCCGACGGTGAATTCGCCGATATCTACGAGGTGC
>DASUXH010000277.1:0-2010 GCA_036378015.1 Nitrospira sp.
GAGCCATTCCGATGAAAAACGGCCGCACCGATTCTCGCCACCAATGGGTATGACCGTGATCCTGCGCATGAAGGTGGCTATGTAAATGCACGTGACTTCTGCCGTCGTGATCATGATGATGGAGATGCCACCGTTCCTGAATCAGTTTCAGACCGAGCATGCCGCCGAGAACAACGAGCATGATGCCGACGATGCCTTCCGCCGCGAGTGCAAGCGGCTCCGGAATCGGCACACGAAGCGCGAGGACAATCGCCCCTACCAACAGCAACACGACGGTGTGCCCCACACCCCAACTCAAGCCCACCAGACCGGAGGCGCGCCACGATGGCCGTTCGGCGAGTACCGTCGAAACCGCTGCAAGATGATCAGAATCTAGGGCGTGGCGGAGCCCGAGGATGAAACCAAGACTCAGAGCTGTAAAGAATTCGCTATCGAACATGGCGGGTTGTCACCGAGGAACGTTGAACCCATAAGCGGTGCGAGAACAATGCTTGGGACAAGGCGTGCCCCGGGTAATCGATTGCAAAGCAATCGGCGGGTCGGGCGGGTGCAAAAGACTCGCCGGGGTTGGAGGGTGAGACAAAGGCTTTTTCACCATCCCACTACCCGCCGCGGGCGTGCATTTCGAGATGCGGGTCCTCTCGCAAACGATCGATGCCGATCAGCCCTCCTTCGCGCAGTCCCGCACGCTCCAACGCTTTGCGTTCTTCTGCGCCGCGGTCACGGCGCAATTCCCAACCGGTCTGAATGAGCGTCCGCATGTCGTGGGCCGTCACGCCTTCACGGAGCGGCTTGCGTAAATCAGTGCCCGTCGTTGCATACAGGCAGCGGTACCACATCCCGTCTGCCGTCACACGGCTCCGGTCGCACGCCGAGCAAAAGGGCGTCGTGGTGGATGGAATGATGCCGAACGTTGCGCCGTCCGGAAGCCGGAATCGCTGGGCGGGCGCCGATCCGCGTTCAGGCAGCGGTTCGATGGTCCCATAGTATTTGCCTAGCAGCGAGAGCATTGTTTCACGCGAGAGCACTTTTTCAGGAGCCCAGCGGTTGGCTCCTCCGACATCCATGTATTCGATAAACCGCACTTCGGCTTGGAAATGCTTGGCGAACTCGATCAGGCCGACCAACTCATCGTCGTTGAAGCCTCGAATCGCGACGGTATCAAGCTTAAGTCCCGTGAAACCGGCGCGGCCGGCTGACTCGATGCCTTCCAGGACGCGCGCGAACTCGTCGCGGCGGGTGAGCTGCCTGAACCGCTCCGGTCTCAACGTGTCCAAGCTGACCGTAACCCGGTTCAACCCGGCCTGGTAGAGCGCTTCGGCATGTTCGGCAAGAAGAATCCCGTTCGTCGTCAGCGCAATTTCTTGGATGTTGTGATTTTGGAGCAACAGCCGAATGAGCCGCGGCAGGTCACGGCGCAGCAGCGGCTCTCCGCCCGTCAGCCGGACCTTGTCGACGCCAAGATCCGTAAAATAACCGGCAAGCGCCGCCATTTCCTCGAAGGTCAGCACGTCTTCCCGCGGAAGCCAGACATACTCTTCTTCAGGCATGCAATAGGAGCAGCGAAGGTTGCAGCGGTCTGTGACGGAGAGACGGAGGCTCTTCAGCGGCCGTCCGAACGCATCGACGGCTTGAGCAGCGGCGCTATGATTTTTCGAGTCTTCCATAGGCTTAGGGATGCTCTTCGACCCAAACCTCGCCGGTTGGCGTACGCTCCAACTTCCAAATGGGGGTGATCTGCTTCAATTCATCTATGGCCCACTTGCAGGCGCGGAACGCATCGGCCCGGTGCTCTGCGCCCGCGATAATCAAGACGATATTCTCCCCGATCGTGATCTCGCCGTACCGGTGAACGATCAGCAATTCCAGAATGTCGAAATCCTTCAGTGCCCTCTCGCGGATCTCCCGCAGCTTCTTCTGGGCCATGCCCTCGTAATGCTCGAAGGTGATTCCGTCGACGTCGCGTCCCTTCGAATGGTCGCGAGCCGTCCCAAGAAATATGGCAATGCC
>DASUXH010000278.1:0-4125 GCA_036378015.1 Nitrospira sp.
AGCCGGTCACGACCGAGGGATTGGAATCCTGCTTCGATCGCATCCGGAACTTCATCACGCCGCACCTCAAACAGTTGCTGGTGGTGGAGGACAACGAGATCGAAAGCCGCAGCATCACCGAATTGCTCCTGCATGACGACATCGAAATCGTCAATGTCGGCACGGGGGCCGCTGCCCTGGAGGCGCTGAGGAATCAGTCTTTCGACTGCTGCGTCCTGGATCTCCGGTTGCCCGACATGAGCGGCTTCGAGCTCCTCGATCAGGTGAAAGCCGATCCCACCCTGGGGAACGTGCCGATCGTGGTCTTTACAGGGAAGGACCTGAGCAGCGAAGAAGAGCGCCGGCTCAAGGCGGTGGCCAAGAGCGTCGTGCTGAAAGACGTCCAGTCGCCCGAGCGGCTGTTCGACGAGACGGCGCTGTTCCTGCACCGCGTCGTCGCCGATTTGCCCGAACCCAAGCAGCTGCTCCTGGAACGGTTTCATCAATCCAATGAAGCGCTGCGTGGCCACAAAGTCCTCGTGGTGGACGACGACGCCCGCAACATTTTCGCGCTGACGACGGTGCTGGAGAATCAGGACATGGAGGTGATGAGCGCCACGAACGGCCGGCATGCCATCGAAATCATCGGCAATACGCCGGAACTCAGCGTCGTCCTGATGGACATCATGATGCCTGAAATGGACGGCTATACGACCATTCGGGAAATCCGCAAGCAGCCCGAATTCCGTTCTCTGCCGATTCTAGCCCTGACCGCGAAGGCGATGAAGGGGGACAGGGAAAAGTGCTTGGAAGCCGGCGCCTCGGACTATGTCGCCAAGCCGGTGAACACGGAGCAACTCTTGTCCATGTTGCGTGTCTGGCTCTACCGATGAAAAGAAACGAGTGCCGATAAGGAGGTTGTCGGTTGATAATCCGGAAACTCGGCACTTACACTCATGAGTGCAGGGGAAGGCTGGGGAAGCGCCCCGCAACGAGCGGGGATCGGACGACATGACCACATTTAAAGAGCCGGCGAACATTCTGCTCGTGGACGACGATTCGCGGAACTTGGACGTCCTCGAAAGCATCCTCTCCTGCGCCGACTACCGGCTGTTCCGCGCACGCACGGCCGATGAAGCCCTGCTCGCCCTCATTGCGGACGAATTTGCGGTGATCGTGCTCGACGTGCGCATGCCCGATGTGAGCGGCTACGAGCTGGCCCAACTCATCAAACAGCGCAAGCGGACTCAACACATTCCCATTCTCTTTCTGACGGCCTACTACAGCGAGGATGAGGATGTGCTCCAAGGCTACGGGGCCGGGGCGGTGGACTATTTGAGCAAGCCGGTCAATCCGCTCATTCTAAAGTCGAAGGTCGCCGTCTTCGTGGATTTGTTTCGTAAGACGCGGGCCTTGGCCACGATGAACCGGGCCATGGAGGTGGAAATCGAAGAGCGGCTCAAGCAGCTTAAAACCTCGTTGCATGAAAAGGACATCCTGCTCAAGGAAGTGCATCATCGGGTCAAAAATAATTTACAGGTCATCTCCAGTTTGATCGATCTCCAGGCCGAGCGCCTGACCGATGCGGCGACGAAAACCCTTTTTCGCGACACGCGCGATCGCGTTCGATCCATGGCGCTGGTGCATGAAAAGCTGTATCAATCCGCCGATCTCGCGCATACCGAGCTCGGCGCGTACATCCGCAACGTCATGAAGGAGTTGTTTCTGGCGCACGGAGAAGTGTCCTCCAAAGTCAGCCTGCAACTCCAGCTCGAGCCAGTGTTTCTGCCGGTGGACATGGCGATCCCCTGCGGGCTTATTCTCAACGAATTGGCCACGAACAGCCTGAAGCATGCGTTTGTTGGCCGGGAGCGCGGGACGATCGACATTCAGCTGACCAGCGCGGGCAATGAGTCGGTGCGTCTCCTCTTCCGGGACGACGGATGGGGGCTGCCGGCCGGGCTCGACCTGAAGGCGGCCGAGTCGTTGGGATTGCGTCTGATCCGCATGCTGGGCAAGCAACTGCGCGGTGAAGTCATCACACAGACAGGGGAAGGCACGACGTTCGAGTTGCGATTCCAGATCCCGGATTCGCGCGGCGTCGGATCATCACCCCAGGCAAAGGCGGTGTTGGATGCCCAAGGCGAACATTCTCATCGTTGAAGACGAAGCCGTCGTCGCCGCCGACCTCGCCGGCAAACTGGAACGGGCCGGATATCGTTCGGTCGGCATCGCCTGCGACGGTGAAGAGGCGGTGGAAACGGCCAAAACCCTGGCGCCGGACCTCGTGCTCATGGACATCCGGCTGGCAGGGTCTATGGACGGCATCAAGACCGCCGAACGGATCCAGGCGTTCCGCAACATTCCCATCGTGTATCTCACGGCCCATTCCGACATGGCCACGCTGCGCCGCGCCGCCGCGACCGAACCCTTCGGCTACATCCTCAAGCCGTTCGAAGAACGCGACGTGACGAGCCAAATCGAGATCGCGCTGTTCAAACACCAGGCGGAACGGCGCTTGCGTGAGAGCGAGGAGCGGTACCGCAAACTGGTCGAGACCGCGATGGACAGCATCGTCACGTTCGATCATGCCGGTCTCATTCTTTCCTGCAACCCGGCGACGGAACACATGTTCGGCTATCAGATCGACGAGATGGTCGGACGCAACATCTCGACGCTGCTTCCCGCATGGTTCGCCGACGGAGGGGACGAACCCGCTGCAGATGCGGCCAGCCGCATCATGCGACTCATCGGTCTGTGGCGTGAAGTGAACGGGCGCCGCCGGCAGGGCGACTCGTTCCCCGTCGAAATCGCCGTCAGCGAAAGTTTTTCCAACGGAGAAATCCGCTACACCGGCATTCTACGCGACATCTCCGACAGAAAACGGACCGAAGCAGAGCTGCGCTGGCGCGCCGGCCTGCTGGCTCAGACTCACGATGCGGTGGTGGTCTGGCGGATGGGCGGAGGCATCATCTACTGGAATCACGGCGCCGAGGAGATGTACGGCTGGAAGGTGGCGGAGGCGGCCGGCCGGCCGATTCATCAACTGCTGGCCACGGCTTTGCCGCTTTCCGAAGAAGAGTTTCACCGGCAATTGGTCGAGAACGGCCGTTGGCAGGGCGAGATCCGGCAATCGACCAAAGACGGGCAGGCGGTCGTCGTGGAAAGCCGGATGGTGACGATGACCGAAGAATTCGGCGGCATTCTCGTATTGGAGACCAACCGCGACGTCACGGAGCGGCGCGCCATTCATGAGAAAGTGGTTCGGCTGGCCGAAGAGCTCGAAGACCGGGTCAAGGACCGAACAAAGGAGTTGGTCCAATCGCAAACGTTGTTGCGTCAGCTCGCATCGGAATTGACGATTGCCGAGCAGCGGGAGCGACGTCGGATCGCCACGGATCTGCACGATTATCTCGCGCAGCTGCTGGTATGTGCGAGGCTCAAGGTTACGCAGTCGCGCGGTCGGCTCGAGGACGTGGAAATCGAAGGGTGGCTGGGAGAGTCCGACGACATTCTGCAGCAGGCACTCACGTACACACGATCGCTCGTCGCCCAACTGACCCCAATGGCCCTTCACGAATTCGGTCTGGCCGCGGCGCTCAGGTGGCTGGCCGATCAGATGCGTCAGCAGTATCGGCTTTCGGTGGAGGTTCACGCGCAGCCGGGTATCTCTGTGACGCTGCCTGAAGACCAGTCGGTCCTGATTTTTCAATCCATCAGGGAGCTGCTGATCAACGTCGCCAAACATGCTCGTGTCGATCAGGCAGCCGTCCGTATGGAGCAGCGCGAGGGACGGCTGGTCATCGAGGTCGTCGACGAGGGCCTGGGATCCGATGCGGCCGCTTCGCCGGCTCCGACGCTCTCTTCCAAATTCGGATTGTTCAGCATTGGGGAGCGCATGCGTGCGCTGGGCGGAACCTTCGAGTTCCGTTCCACTCAGGGAAAAGGCACGAGGGCCACTCTGAGCCTTCCCCTTCCACCCCCCGCCGCCGAGCCTGCGCCCCAGTCTCCGAACAGGGGAGCGATGCCTCAGCGGCATCCGGGCGATACGGAATTGGAATACTCAAAAGTCCCGCCCCAGAAGTCGGCGTTTGAAAGCGATTCGCAGCGCGGCAAACGAAGCGATCGGCTCAATGACAAGCTCCC
>DASUXH010000279.1:0-4343 GCA_036378015.1 Nitrospira sp.
CAATGAGCGCGTGCTGGCCGCCCGGCTGGCTGACGCCAAGTTTTTCTTTGACGAAGACCGGAAAATGCGTCTAGAGGAGCGGGTCAAGAAGCTGAGCGGGATCACGTTCCACCAGAAACTGGGCACGATGGGACAGAAGGAAGAGCGCCTGGTGAAACTGGTGTCTTTGCTCGCTCCGGCCGTCAATCCGGGCATCGAGAGCCATGACTTTGCGAATGAATGCCGGAGAGCCGCTCACTTGTGCAAGGCAGATCTCGTCACAGGCATCGTCGGCGAATTTCCTGAACTGCAGGGAATCATGGGCGGGGAGTATGCGAAGCATGACGGAGAGCCTGAGGCCGTGTGCCAGGCCATCCGCGAGCAATATCTGCCAAAGGCCCTCGAGGGAGAATTGCCGCACTCCCTCACCGGAATGGTCTTGTCTCTGGCTGACCGCTTGGACACGATCGCGGCGTTCTTTCACGTCGGGATGATCCCGAGCGGATCGGAGGATCCCTTCGCCCTTCGACGCCATGCCACTGCCATTGTCCGCATCGTTTTGGAAAAAGATCTTCGCCTGGATCTCGGCCATTACATCAGTCACGCCCATAAGACCCTGGTCGACAGCGGCATCAAAGGGACCTTTGATGGCGAACCACAAGCGCGTCAGCGCATTGTGGACTTCTTGTTCGAACGCATGCGTCACTACGGCCGGACGGTCCATTCGTTCCGGGATGACGTCATGGATGCGGTCTTACGGGCTGTCTCGAGCGGCCCGATCGATCTCGTCGATCTGTCGTCGAAGATGAAGGCGATGCAGGCGGTGACGGCCAAGCCGGACTTCGATCCGCTGATCGTCGGCTTCAAGCGGGCCTCCCGTATCGTCGAAAAGGAACAGTGGCAACGGGGGCCGGTCGATCCAAGCCTTTTTCAGGATCCTGCCGAAGGAGAGTTGCACTGGCGGACCGGCGTGTGCCGTGCGGACGTCCAGCGGGAAATGGCTGAGGGGCGGTACGACAAGGCGCTCGAGGCTTTGGTCGGCCTCAAACCCGTCATCGACGACTTTTTTCTCCGCGTGATGGTCAATGCGGAGGATCCGGGGCTGCGTGGGAATCGATTGTCTTTGTTAAAGGATGTCAACGAGTGTTTTGCGTCGTTCGCTGACTTTTCACGGATTGTGGTACAAGGGACGTAGGAGAGAGCCTTTTCTGTTCCATCAGAATCGTCGGACGCATGATGGGACTGCCGTACGCTCCGCAGCCGGGATCCGACGAGCAGCGTGCGGCAAAAGTCCGGCGCTTTTCGAGACTGGTGACGGCGGCGCTGATCGTGTTGTGCAATGTCGTGTTGCTCTTTGGGGTTCGGGCTACGGGCGTCAATCTCGATGAATTGGTCACGACCCCGGATGTGTTCAATGCGAAAGAGGATGTGTGTCTCCGCTTGACCTGGGAGCGTGTGACCGGAGCGCCGGATCCCGTGCGGTTGTGCTCCGAGTGGATCAAACTGGCCGATCCGTCCGGGAAGCCGCACCATCTGGCCAAGGACATCGCGGTTCGACGCGGCGCCGACGGCCAATATTATGTCGATCGGGGGGTGCGATCGGATTTTCGCTTGCTCGCATTGGTTCTATTTGTGGGCGTCGTGCTCTTGTTAGGCATGTGGGCCAGACGATGTCTCGTGAGCCGCTATCGGCAGCAGCTTGATCAGGCGGCAGCCCGAAACGCATCGGGCCTCGACTGAGGGAAGGAGAGGGACGGTGGCTAAGAAATACGTCTATTACTTCGGTGACGGAAAGGCCGAAGGCACCTCGAACATGAAAGAGTTGCTCGGCGGCAAGGGGGCAGGACTGGCCGAAATGACTAACCTCGGCATTTCAGTGCCTCCCGGTTTCACGATCTCCACGGAAGCCTGTGTCGAATATTACAAACTGGGCAAGAAATATCCGTCCGGCATGTGGGAGGCTTCGCTGCAGGCCTTGAAGCGCGTCGAGCGCTCGATGGGCATGGGGTTTGGTGATCCTGAACGGCCGCTGCTCGTCTCGGTCCGCTCGGGCGCCCGTGCCTCGATGCCCGGCATGATGGATACGGTGCTCAACGTTGGATTGACGACGAAGACGGTCGAAGGCCTCGCTGCAAAAACCCGCAACGACCGATTTGCGCAAGACAGTCATCGGCGGTTCGTTTCGATGTTCGGCAGCATCGTCATGGGCGTCCCGCGCGAGCATTTCGAAGCGATCCTCAAGCAAAAGAAGGCGGAAGTGGGGGTGACCCATGAGACGCACTTGGACGCCCGCCATCTTCGTGAATTGGTCGCGAGTTTCAAAGCCCTCGTTAAGGAAGAGACCAAGAAGGATTTTCCCGACGAGCCGCTCGAACAGCTTGGGATGGCGATCAACGCCGTGTTTTCCTCCTGGTTCGGCGCACGGGCCATCACGTATCGCAGGCTCTACGGCATTCCGGATTCCTGGGGGACGGCGGTCAACGTCGTAGCGATGGTGTTCGGGAACATGGGAGAAACCAGCGGGACCGGTGTCGCCTTCACGCGAAGTCCCAGTTCGGGAGACAAGGCGTTCTTCGGCGAATGCCTTATGAATGCACAGGGCGAGGACGTTGTGGCCGGGATCCGAACCCCGCTGCCGGTCAGCGCACTCGCGAAGAACGTTCCCGATGCGTACAAGGATCTGGAGCAGACCTATAAGAGACTCGAGAAACATTACCGCGACATGCTCGATCTGGAATTCACGATCCAGGAAGGCAAGCTCTACATGCTGCAGACCCGGGTCGGGAAACGCACGGGCATCGCCGCGGTCAAGATCGCGGTGGACATGGTCAAAGAGGGCGCGATCTCGAAGGAGGAAGCGGTTCAGCGCATCGGACCGGACCAACTGGCGCAATACCTCTATCCGATCTTCGACGCGAAAGAAGAAGCGAAGGCCAATCCCCTGGGGAAAGGATTGCCGGCCGGACCGGGCGCCGCGGCAGGCAAAATTGCCCTCACGCCGGATCGGGCCGTCGACATGAAGGCGGCAGGGAGCCGGGTGGTCCTGGTTCGCCAGGAAACCAGTCCCGATGACATTCATGGAATGAATGCCGCCGGCGGTTTTTTGACGGCCCGGGGCGGCATGACCTCCCACGCGGCCGTCGTGGCGCGCCAGATGGGCAAGGTGTGCGTGGCGGGCTGCGAATCCGTCGAAGTGCTCGACAGCCAAACCGTGAAAATCGGGGCTAAAACATTCCGAGAGGGCGATTACCTGTCGATCAATGGATCTACCGGCAACGTCTACGAGGGCGATATCCCAGTCGTCGATTCGGAAATCATTCAAGTCATTCAAGGGAAGCTGGATCCGAAAAAATCCGACAAGTATCAGCGTTTCGCGACTATCCTGTCCTGGGCGGATAGCGTACGGAAGCTGCGTGTCAGAGCCAATGCGGACGTTCCGGAGCAGGCCAAGATTGCGCGTGGGTTCGGCGCAGAGGGCATCGGACTCTGCCGTACGGAACACATGTTTTTTGCCGAGGACCGGATTCCGCTCATGCAGAAGATGATTCTGGCCCGCACGACGGAGGAGCGTGAAAAGTATCTGGATCAATTGCTGCCGCTTCAGAAACAGGATTTCGTCGGGCTGTATCGGGAAATGCAAGGCTTCCCTGTCACGATTCGGCTGCTGGACCCGCCGCTGCATGAATTTCTTCCGAAGCGTGAAGAATTGATGGTCGAAATTGCCAGGTTGGAACTGACCGGACACGACGGCGCCACGCTGGAAGAAAAGCGGCGGTTACTGGCGCGCGTCGAGGAGTTGCACGAGTTCAATCCGATGTTGGGTCTGCGCGGCTGTCGCTTGGGCATCACCATGCCGGAAATCACGCGCATGCAGGCGCGGGCGGTCATGGAGGCGGCCTGCGAACTGGCAAAGGAGGGCAAGAAGATCGTGCCCGAGATCATGATTCCCCTGGTTGGAATGGTCTCCGAGATGAAATCGCAGAAGGACCTCGTGCGCGAGGTCGCTCAGGAGACGATCAAGCGTCATAACATCAAGTTGTCGTACCTCATCGGGACCATGATCGAATTGCCACGCGCGGCCGTGACGGCGGACCGTATTGCAGAAGAAGCCGAATTTTTTTCTTTCGGCACCAACGATCTGACGCAGACGACTTTCGGGTTCTCGCGTGACGATGCCGCCAAGTTCATCGATCACTATAAGATGGCCAATCTCATGGAATCCGACCCATTCTCCGTTCTGGACCGCGAGGGAGTCGGTGCGTTGATGAAGCAGGCCATCGTCGGTGGACGCAAAACCCGTCCCGGCATCAAGCTCGGCATCTGCGGTGAGCACGGCGGCGATCCGAGTTCGGTCGAATTCTGCC
>DASUXH010000280.1:0-3966 GCA_036378015.1 Nitrospira sp.
GCCCGACATTGGCGAGGAGCATCGACCGAAACGGTGCAATGCCGGTTCCTGTGGCGACGAACAACAACTCTCTTCCCGGATCGTCTCTCAAGTAAAAATTCCCCGCCGGCCCGGCGAATGTTGTCTCGTCACCTTCCCGCAAGCCGAAGAGATAGCCGGACCCCGGTCCGTCAGGGACCAGGTTCAGCAGCAACGAGATCGAATGAGAAGAGCTTGGCGGCGATGCGATCGAATACGGCCTGGTCGCCGTCCGGCCCGTTCGGCCGTCCGGCACTTCAAACGAGACGAACTGGCCGGCCTTGAACATGATTTCGGACGGCACGATCAACTGGAAGTCGATCTGACGGACATCGTGCGTGAGCTGCCGCACAGCGATGACTTTCGCCTTGAAGCGTTTGATGGACGTCACAGCGGCGCACTCCGTTTCGCCAAGAAATCATTGTACCAGGAGCGATGCGAAGGCGTGCTGGAGGATTCGTGTTACCAGCGCCGACTTGAGGCGAGCAGCGTGGTGATCTCGTCGGGGACAAGCGGTTTGGCGAAAAAGTACCCCTGGCCATATTCGCAACCAAGCGACCGCAAAATCACGAGGTGCTCAGCGGTCTCGACGCCTTCGGCAATGACTTGCCGGCCCAATTGATGCGCCAACGCAATGATGGTTTTCACGATTGCGAGCGCGTCGTCCTCGGTACCCAGCCGGCGGACGAACGACTGATCAATCTTGAGAAATCTGATCGCCAACTGCTGCAGATGGCTCAACGAAGAATATCCGGTGCCGAAATCGTCCAGGCAGGTGTCGATCTGTTGTGCCTTCATGTCGGCAAGCGCCTTGCTCACCGCCTCGGGGCTTTTCATCATCTCCGACTCGGTAATTTCTATTTTGAGACTCGAGGCATCGAGACCTGTATGCTCCGTGATCGTTTTGATCAGGGCCAAGTGGTCCTGAGCGAAGTGCTGAACGGAACAATTGACACTAACGGTCATGGGCCGGATGCGGGGAAATTGATCCTGCCAGGTCTTCAGCTGACGGCAGGCCTCACGTATGGTCCATTCGCCGATGCTTTTCATCAGTCCGAGCTCCGTGGCAATCTCTAAGAACCCATCCGGTTTCATCAGGCCGTTTTCCGGATGCTGCCATCGGAGCAAGGATTCGAAGCCCGCCACCCTCCCTTCGGCGAGGTCAATGATAGGCTGGTACGCGAGCCGAAATTCTTTGCGATCGAGCGCCTGACGAAGATCTCCTTCGATTTTCAAGCGAGCCATCGCCTGCTGATGCATCGCCTTGTCGAAGATGACAAAGCCGGCGCGGCCGATCGCCCTGGCCTGCAACATCGCCGTGGTCGCATCACGCAGCAAATGCTCCCCGTTTTCGTATCCGGCGTGACTGCAGGTGATGCCGATGTAAGGCGTGAGGAAAACCTCACCTTGCTCCAGCACAAAGGGCGCGGAAAATTCCTCCTGCAGGCGGTCGGCCACCCGCGTGGCATTGCCGACCGCCTTCAGGTTGTCGATGAGCAGCGTGAACGCGTCTCCCTCCATCCTCGCCACCGTGTCGGCGGACCGGACTCGGCGCAAGATCCGCTGGCTCACTTCGATCAGCAGGCGATCGGCGGAAGACGGCCCGAGTCCGCTGTGGACCATTTTGAATCCGTCCAAGTTCACGTTCAGAATCGCAAACACAAGCCCGGGTTGACGGCGGCTTTGCAGAAAGACACGCTCCAACCGGTCCATGAACAAGGCTCGATTGGGTAAGCCGGTCACCGAATCATGGAACGTCTCGAGGAACAACCGCTGCTCGGCTTGGCGCTTCTCTTCGACGAGCCGCTTGCGCTCTAGCGCTTGGCCGACGGCATGTCCCAGCCTCCCAAGCCGGTCCTTGAGCAGGTAGTCGGCGGCGCCGGCTTTCATGCATTCCACCGCCATGTCCTCGCCGATACATCCGGAGACGATGATGAAGGGAAGATCCAATCCACGCTCCTTCATCAACTTGAGAGCATCCTGGGCGGTGAATTGGGGCATCGAATAATCGGACAGAATGAAGTCAGGGGGTTGATCGAGCTCGTGAAGATACGCGTCCTTGCTGTCGACGCGGCGGAAGGTGGGGTCAAATCCCGACTCGCGAAGCGCTTCGATCATCAGCTCCGCGTCGGCCGGCGAGTCTTCGAGCAATAACAGATTGACGCTTGTGGACATAAAATCTTGAAACCAGTAGCGCCGCGCTTTTTTCGAGCGGTGACTATCCGTCAGTATAGTGGGAGAACCGCCGGCAGCCTATCAAAAGTTCTGAACCTCAATCTCTGGAAGTACCATTGGTAGAACGATAGTGGACACGAAGTCGGCAGGATTCCAAATTGACCGGAAGAACGGTCTTTGGGAGAATTGGCCCGGATTGACAAGGGGCCGCACGCGATGAAGGGGTGGGCATCGTCTCACAGATGGCTCTTGATGTACTCATTGATCCGTTCGACATCATCGTAGACGAGCCTTCTCTGTCTCAGCAGCGTCATGGTCTTGGCTCGAATAGGGCGTAGATACGTCTGATAGCGCGCGACATTTCCGCTGTGTCCCTGCCCGAGCATTCCTGCTGCCCCTGCTGCTCTTTCTACCGCGTGATAAATCCGCTGAACACGGTAGTTGCGCAGCACCTGTGTCAGGATGGTCGAACCGGCGAACAAGACGGACAGGTATGTCCCTATGCCGGCGAGGATTTGTGGGTTCAGGAAAAACGGCGGGTCATGACTGTAGAAACTCAACGCGCCTTCGTGCAGAGGATAGTATAGTTCTCGCTGGGGATCGGTGTCCGTCACTTTCGTCGCGTTGAACGGAATCCCCTTAATCAGATCGTGCATGTGTTCCGACAGCTTGGTCGCGATCTGGTACACCTCGTACTCGCTCAGGTCTGTCGAGGCCGCGAGCATCGTCCTGGTGCCAATCGTCGTCACTTCCTTCGGCACCGCTTTGTAAATCGCGGCTGGAATCGTCAATGCATCAAGAAAGGGATAGAGCATCTTCAAGGCTGGAGCATGATCGATCGAAAGCAATTGAAGGGCGTGAGACTGTAAAAGGCGCTGCATGATTTCACCATTCAACGCCACAATAAAAAAGCCGACCTCAAAATCTCCGGCGGCGACTTTGGCCGCCCCTTGACGAAAATCCAAATCGGGGCCCTGCCGATCGACGACGAGACCGTCTTGATCGAGGACGAGTTGGGCGAGTACTTCGGTCGACCCTCCGGCGGGCCCGAGATACGCCTTGGCATGGGGACGGATGTCGCGCAGATCCGCCCACCCCAGACTTTTTCTCGCCACGACGTGTAAGGGAGATTTGTACAACGGCATGAGCGCCCGGATTCTGACCGACTCGTGCGCTCTTTTCGGGACCAGCTCCCCCATGGACAAGGTACAACTCGGCGGCCGCTCAAAATGCAGCGGCAGTCCATCTTCGACAAACGCGAGATGTGCAGCCCCGGCATTCATATAGTAAATACTGTCCTGCGAGCCGCAGGATTGCTTCGCAACAAAATCCGGGACGATGTTCAAATGCAGGAACCGCTCGAGCTTCGTCGGCATATTGAGCACATCGACGATGCGCGGTCCAAGGTGGTCCGCCGTGCTACCGGGAGGGCCGGTCAGGAGATAATGGGTCGTATGAGTTCGGACGGTCATCGTGCCAACGAGAACGGCCAGGGGAATGACGAGCAGAAAAAGGACCGTCCACCAGGCCGTGTTGGCCAACAAATCTCGCCAAATGGGTTTATGCGAAAAGCGACGCCACCGCCTGTGGACATGTTTCAAAAGATGATAGGACCCTGCACTGACCATTGCCGCCATGGTACGGATTCCGGAATTCTAGATCAATGCATCCAACGTCCAGGAAGATGTGCGCCGGAGGATTCTTCGTCCAGCCTTGGTCGATCGATGAACGTGTTGTGTCGGTCGATGACACTATCGATGCTGTGATGGTCCG
>DASUXH010000281.1:0-2709 GCA_036378015.1 Nitrospira sp.
CCAAAGCCAAGGCGGTTCTCGTCATCGGATCAAACCTGACCGAAACCAATCCGCTCACTTCCGTCCGGATCAAGGAGGCCATTCGCGTTTATAAGGCGCAGGTCATGGTCTTTGATTCCGCTGTCACGAATCTCGGCAAACTGAGTTCGCATCCGTTCCTGATCAAACCGGGGACCGAGGGATTCGTGATCGACGGCCTGATCAAGGCGACGATTGAGCTGGATCTGGTCGACGAAGACAGCGTGAAGAAGCATCCGCAGGCGTTCGCCGCCCTCAAATCCGCGGTCGGTTCGTTGTCGCTCGAGCAGACTGCGGCCAAGACCGGCGTAAGGGTTGAGCAGTTCAAGGAAGCGGCGTCGATTTTTGCAGAATCGCCCCGCTCGATCATTCTCTGCGCCGAAGGGATCGTGCGGCAGCCCGATGGCTATCACAACGTATTGAAGTTGATCGACCTGGCCTGGATCACAGGCAAGCTCGGACGCCCCGGCTGCGGCGTCAGCACCGTGACGGAAGAACCCAACGAGCAGGGTGCTGTGGACATGGGAGTTGCCCCCGAGTTCCTTCCCGGGCTCGCCTCGTTCGACGATCAAACCATGCGCGACAAGCTGGCGAAGGTGTGGGACGCGACACTGCCTGCGGCCGGAAGCGGCGCGCACTTGACCGAAATCCTCAAGCGTTGCCGCAGCGGGCAAATTCGGGCGCTCTATGTCGTGGGTGAGAATCCCCTGGCGACGCTGCCGGCCTCTATGGACGTGAAGGCAGCCTTGGATCGCCTGGAGTTGTTGGTCGTCCAAGATCCCTTCCTGACGGAAACAGCGCAGATGGCGCACGCGGTCCTGCCGGCTACGACGTCAGCGGAGAAGGACGGTACCTTTACCAATCTTGAAGGACGCGTGCTTCGCGTTCGGCAGGGGATGGATGCCATCGGTGAGAGCGTTCCGGATTGGCAGATTCTGACCGCTCTGGCCAATGGGTTGGGCTGCCAATGGGAATACGAATCGGCCAACGATATCCAATCCGAAATCATGAAGCTGCTTCCCGGCTACTATAACCTGGGCCAGCCGAAAAAACTCGCCCCAAGCGCGGACCGCTACTTGTCGAACGGGTATGCAGCTTCCGCAGCCGGCCGCTACAAGGCGGCCCGGACCGAGAGCGCCAGACCCTTTACCCTGCTGATGGGACAACTGCTGTATCACTCAGGGAAACTTTCGACATTTGCGCCGGGGCTGATCAAGATTGGTCCGAACACGGGCAGGATTCGCATGAACGCGGCGGATATGGAGCGTTTGGGCTTGCAAGACGGGGCGTTGGTGAAACTGACTTCCGATCGCGGCTCGCTGCAGATCGGCGTCCAAGTGGATCAAAGCGTCGCGCCTAATACCTGCTTCTTTCCGGAGCATTTCAACGAACCCCCCGTGAAAGATCTCATGCCTGTTCACGTGGACCCGATCACCGGTGTGCCGTCCTTTAAACGAGCCAGCGTGTCGATCGAAAAGGTGTAAAGGTAGAGATGCGACGTATGAGCGTCCGAACACTCACAAGAAAATTCCTTCATGCCGTCCTTTTCTACGAAATCTGGGACGCCATGAAGGTGACGTTCAAGCATATGTTCCATAAGCCCATTACCTTCCAGTACCCGCGCGAACAGCGGACGATCCCGGATGCGCACCGAGGGGCGCTGGGCTTGCTGCGCTATGACGATGGTCGCGAGCGGTGCGTGGGCTGCGATCTCTGCGAAGCCGCCTGTCCATCCCGCTGCATCAAGGTCATCAGCGCGGAAGATCCGAACCGGCCTCTTCAGCGCTATGCCACTGAGTTTTATATCGACATCACCAAGTGCGTCTTTTGCGGCTACTGCGTGGAAGCCTGCCCCGTGAACGCGTTGGCCATGACGAAGATGTACGAGTTTTCCACGCACGACAAACGGACGCTCTTGTTCGACAAGAAGCGCCTCTACGACATCGGGGAACGGCACCTCGACGACGCCAAGAAGTATCTGTATGCGCACAACCAGGAAAAAAACATCGAGGAAAGCCGTGAGTACCGCTATTATTTCCCGCAATCCGTCGTCAAACCGACTCAATCGGCGCCCAAACATCTGAGCTGAACGCTATGATGGTGCTGTTCTTCGCCTATTTTGCGCTGATGAGTATGGCTGCTGCCGTCCTCACCGTCGCTTTGAGAAACCCGGTTCATTGCGGCCTTGCGCTCCTGGCTTTGCTGTTGCACGTGTCTGGCCTGTTTGTCCTCCTCAACGCAGAATTCCTCTGGGCTGTACAGGTGGTCGTGTACGCCGGCGCCATTCTCGTGCTCTACCTGTTCGTGTTGATGCTCTTAAATCTCAAGACCGAAGAGCGTTACTTCCACAGCACGTACCTCTACTTTGTGATTCCCACGGTGCTGGGCTCCCTTTATGTGCTGGCTCTGCTCTTCAAGTCTCCCTATAGAGGTGCCAAGGGGGATGCGCCGGCCAGCGCCGTGCTGCGAGAGGGAGACACGTATGCGATCGGCATGAAGATGTTCAGTGATTACCTCTTGCAGTTTGAAATCGTCGGAATTTTCCTCTTGGGCGCCATCATCGGGGCAATCGTGCTGGCGAAAACACCAAAACCGATCGGCGGGCGAGCAAATGGTGACCTGTGACGAGTGACGAGTCGCGAGAGCGGCGAGTCACCGCCGCATCACGCATCAGCCGTTTCCCATCGCAAG
>DASUXH010000282.1:0-11446 GCA_036378015.1 Nitrospira sp.
GTTTCGGCAGGCGCTCACTAATCCGCTCTACAGCACGCCGGACCTCGCCCGTTTCCATCTCGGTAAAGCGTTGGCCCACGAGGGCGACTATCAGGGCGCCATGGAGGCCCTTGAAGACGCTCTTGCCGTCAATCCGCCCAACGTGCCGCCGGCGATGCTCCAACTCGAGCTTGGGAAAGTGTATTACAAGCTCGGATTTGAACGCCGTGCGAAGGACGCGCTGACAAAAGTCACGACCTTGGACAAGACCGGCCCGCATGCCGCCGCGGCCAAAGAAATTTTGGCTCGTCTGAAACCGTAGAGAGAAACGCATGGACTCGATCGGAGATTTTTTTAAGCAGGTGAGGGAAACCAAGGGACTGACCGTGGACGAGGTCGCCTCGAAGACCCGGATCCGGACGGATTTCGTCAAGGCGCTCGAAGAGGGTAATTTCGCCAAGCTGCCAGATCAGGTGTTCGCCCGCGGGTTCGTCCGGTCTTATGCCCGCTCTCTGGGATTGGATGAAGAGGACGCGATCCATCGATTTATCCAATCGGCCGGAGCGTTTTATGAGAAGCAGGACGAACGTGAACGCCTTAAAGTTAGGCAGGCGGAAGAAGAACGAAAGCGTCAAGCCAATCGAAAGGCGGTGGCCATTGCCATCGGCATTGCGATCCTGACCTTGGTGATTCTATTGAGCCGTGAGCAATCGTCGCTGCTGGTCCGTCGGACTTCGCAGTCGGAAGCGCCCTCGACGACGGCGAAACGAGTCACGCTGCCTGAACAAGGCAAGCCCGATGCGCCGGTCCGTCCTGAGCCGGAGCCCGCCGCCAGTGGGAGCAAGACAAAGTCGACCGAAGCGCCGTCGCAACCACCGACAGCGGCTCGCACTGACGCGACTTCCGGACGGGGTGCCGGTTCGGGCGCTGCCGTAGCGCCGGCGCTACCGCAAACTGCTATGCCCGTCCCGCCGCCCGTCAACATCGAAGCGCCGCTGGGGCCGTCGTCTCTCGAGGGAGCGGCGAATGCCGACGAACCATTGGTGCTCGATCTCGAAGCCATCGAGCTGAGCTGGGTCGTTATTCAGGTCGATGGCGGCAGTCCGCAGGAAGCATTGCTGAGGCCTGGTGAAAAAGCCAAGTGGAAAGGACAGGATCAGTTCATGTTGACGCTAGGAAATGCCGGCGGCGTCAAAGCAGAGCTGAACGGAAAACCTCAAAAGCCATTTGGGCCGAGCGGGAAAGTCGCCCGAGACATTCTGCTGAAACGATAACTCTTCCTTTTTTCTCTCGACATTCAGACCATTACCTACCTCTGTGGCGGTGCGGCATCGCGCCTGTGGCGTAATGGTCGCGTGAACGGATGGCGAATCTCACGCCGCTCCCGTAAATAGGCGGAATTGCAAAAGCGGTCGGAGAGCCTGTGTGGCATGACGTTTGGATTGATGTTCAGCAGGCCATGCGGGAAACGATGTTAATGGCGCAGGCGTGCGGGGAGCGATGCCTGCTGAGTGGTTTGCTTGACAAGCTCAAAACCCCGTTGCTATAGTCCGGACGCTTTATTACCTTCATGCAATCAACCGGCGGCCTCAGGCCCTGGAGATGTGCGGTGGTTCAACAACAAGGAGGAGTCTGATGGGGTATTTTTCTAAGTTTTTAGGAGTTGCAGCAGCCGTTACCCTGCTTTCGGCCACCCTGGTCGGAGCGGAAGAGAGGGATCCGCTGAAGCCTCGCGTTCCGCCTGACCAACTTGCGGATGCCAAGGCCTTGAAGAATCCGGTCGCGAATACTCCAGAGAGCGTTGCCAAAGGCAAGGCCCTGTTCGAAGGGAAGGGCACCTGTTTCAATTGCCATGGGAAGGAAGGAAAAGGCGACGGTCCTGCCGGTGCGATTCTCAATCCGAGTCCGCGGAACTTCACGAATTGCAAGTTCCACAAGAAACGGAAAGATGGCGAACTGTTCTGGGTCATCAAGAACGGCAGCGCCGGGACCGGGATGGTGTCATTGATTCCCGCCGCGATTACCGAAGAAGAAGCTTGGACGATCATCAACTACGAGCGGAGCTTCTGCAAAGGCGACGAGTAGTCTCGACCATGCGGTCAGGGGTGGAGGACGTTGTTCTCCACCCCCTTTTTTTTTGTGCGTGTCGTGGCTGTAATTCAGGGGTGTTCTGAAGCCTGCACTGCGGCAAGCTTGGTGAGCGGAAGACCATTCGCCGGATCAGTCGCTTTCAGCGGCGGCACCACGGCAGGGCGTTGCTCCTGCCCATACTGCGTTTTTGAAGCCCAGACGACCTTCTGATTGAGATACGAGACCGCTTCTCCAAGCGTCACTTCCCCGTCATGATTCACGTCTGATTCTCCCCTTAGTGCACGCAGCAGGTAGTATGTGAAAAGGCCGTGCCGATGGGCTTCGTCCTCGACGACCTTTCCCAGTCCATTCGTGGCAATGAGATGAACGGTCGAACTACCGGCAGGATTCCATTGGGGAAGCACGGGCTTCGAGCGATCGACCCCACCTCCCAGTCTTGCCACCATGCCGTCAAAGACAAACAGCGTCTGTTTAGCCTTCAGCCGGTTGAGCGCGGCTTCCAAGTCCTTGAGCGGATACGAGCGTGATGAGGTTGAGAGGCTGCCGTCGTAGGGAACCAGAAACACATCTCCATTCGGCGAGACGGTTGCCAGTCCGGCAAAGTACACGATCACGACGGCTTCCTTGTTCATGTGCCCCGGCAGCCAGTCCAACAGCGCTTCGTCGATGTCCGGGCGCAACGCCTTCCAGTCTTGAAGCAGCCGGACGTTTGAGGAGGGGAGCCCGCCGAGCGATTGAAGGTAGTTGGTAAGCAGTTCGGCGTCGGACGCAGCGTACTTTCGGATCGAGAGTTGCTGGTCTCGATACGAGCCGATGCCGATCGAGACCAGATAGGTGTGAGGACGCCTGTATCCCACTGCCATGGCCGGAACCTGATCGACATCGTCAGCCTTCACGCCGGTCGGTTGGATCGACAGAGAGACGGTCTGTGCAGACGGTGCAGCGGTCGCAGGATCCGTGACACTGACGAGTAAATCGGCTTTCTGCGGCTGCATCCCTTGGGGCAGGGTCGCAACGAACTCGATGGAGCGCGATTGTCCCGGCTGCAAACGGCCCGCCGAAAGCGTGGTCGCAGGGAATTGCGCGAGCACCAGCGGTGTGCCGGACAAACTTGCCGTCACGTTTTGAAGCTCTTGCGAGCCGGTATTCACGACATCGACACGGACGCGGAGTCGCTCGCCTCCTTCGAACACCAGATTGCCGTTATCGTCCAAGACCGTGGCTTTAAACGAAAGGGCCGTCGTCCCTCCCGCTGCGACCGAACGAGTCGGTGCTGGAACCATGGCCGGTGCCGCCGTCGTCGCGCTCATCGCCGCCGTCGCTGTCCCTCCGGCGGAAGCGAGCTTGTTTTTCGACGCTTCGACGACTTTATGCGCAAAGTCACGCGCCGAACCTTGAAGGAAATCGTCTAACATGTAGTCGCAGTTCTTCTGAATCGGCTGTATCCGGACCCGCCCCCTTTGGAGGACTTGCACCTCCTGCTCTCCCAACGAGGTTCCGCCTCGATTCACCACGGACACCAGTCCGCCTAGTCGCAGATCGGTTTCTGCTCGATCATAGATGCCGTCCATTCGGAGAGTGAAATTCGACTGAACGAGATCGACGCGCAGGACGACGTCCGGCTTGACATCGGACCCGGGCCGGATGACGGAGGAAAAGGTGCGATTCGCCTCCTCATAGAGCGTGTCTTGCAGGGTAGCGCCGAGTTCGACGATCTGGATGTGGCCGCAGTTGTCGGTGTACTGCGCTTTAGATCCGAGCAGGGAAGGCGATAATTCGAGAGCGGCGGTCTGCGGCAGGCGCGGACCGAGCTCGGGGAGCTCTTGTTTCGTGCAGGCCGTGAGGAAGACTGCCAGAAGGAGTCCGGCGGAACAGGCCCTCATTCCGAAGAAACGCAAGCTGAACTTGGACGGATTCAGACGCACCTCGTAAGCATGGAGGTAGGTCACGGTACCGGAATCACTGCCTGAAAGCAACTTGTCAGGCCCGGCGGCCTGCTTTATCCTACCGCGCCATGCGCATCCTTGGCCTTTCGAACATGCGCGATGCGGCGGCGGCATTGGTTGACAACGGCCGGATTATCGCGGCCGCGGAAGAAGAGCGGTTCGTCAGAGTCAAGCATGTTACGGCGTTGCCGCTCCATGCCATTCGATTCTGTCTACAGGCTGGCGGAACTCGACTCGAGGATTTGGACGCTGTCGCCGTGCCTTGGAAATATTGGCAGCTCGGCCGGCGTGCCGCCTTGACGATCGGCTCAATGCTGCAATCCCCAAGACAGTTCGCCGTCAAAGGTGCGCGCGCCGCCGACCGTTTGATTCACGAATGGGGGGAACTCGCTTTCCTCCGTATGCTGCTCTCCCGGCGTGTGGACGGCACCAAGTGCCCGCCGGTCGTATTTCTCGACCATCATCTATGTCATGCCGCCAGCGCCATGCTCGCTTCTTCATTTGAACGAGCGGCGGTCATGGTCGTCGATGGCGCGTCCGAGGCGCATACGACGATGCTTGCTCAGGCGGACCGCGAAGAAATCCGCGTGATGACACGCGTTCCACTTCCTCACTCCCTTGGTCAGTTCTATGCGGCGATCACGGGGTATTTGGGATTCAGGCCTGACCATGATGAATACATCGTCATGGGGCTCGCGGCGTACGGCGTTCCGCGATATGCGCAGACGTTGCGCGAGCATGTACTGAAGACCTTGCCGGCCGGCCAATTCCGTCTGAACGCCCGCCTCTTGGACTTCCATCTTGCGCGGCGTGGATGGTTTTCGGCCGAATTCCTCCGGTTCTTTGGTCCCGCGCGACGGCCTGAAGAAGAAATCATGCCGCGTCATCAAGACATGGCAGCCAGCGCGCAGGCCGTGCTCGAAGAGACCCTTCTTCACGTGGCGCGACATCTCAAAGCGGTCACGAAGGAACAGCGGCTGTGCTTGGCCGGCGGGGTCGCCTATAACTGCGTCGCGAACAGCCGACTTTTACGTGAGGCCGGATTCGATGAAGTTTTCGTGCCTCCGGCGGCCGGCGACTCGGGAGCCGCGCTCGGGGCCGCCCTTTGGCTGACGCATCGGAGGGACGGGTCATCGAATTTCAAGGGCATGCGCACAGCGTCCTGGGGCCCTCAATTCTCGGAAGCGGCCTGCCGGGAGGCGCTGGAGGCAGCGGGGCTGGTCGTCGAGCGCTTCGATGAAGCGCCGCTCTGTGAAAAGGTCGCCGGTGAGCTCGCTGCCGGACGGTTAGTCTTCTGGTTTCAGGGTCGGATGGAATGGGGGCCTCGTGCGTTGGGCAACCGGAGCCTGTTGGCCGATCCGCGTCGCGAGGACATTCGGGCGTTGATCAACATGAAGGTCAAATTGCGGGAGCCCTTCCGACCCTTTGCGCCGTCGGTATTGGAAGAGCGGGCGAGCGAGTACTTTGCGCTCTCCGGATCTTCGCCGTTCATGGTGCGGACGGCCGCTGTACAATCGTCGATGAAGGGAGTCATACCCGCCGTCGTCCACGTCGACGGGACTGCGAGGGTACAGACCGTTGATGCCGAGTCGAATCCCCGGTACCGCAGACTTCTTGAATCCTTTGCGCGTCGCACCGGCGTTCCGGTGTTGTTGAATACGTCATTCAACGTCAACGAACCGATCGTGTGTACGCCTCGGGAGGCGGTCGCCTGTTTTCTCAGGACGGAGGTGGAGTGGCTGGTGATGGAAACGCTGCTGGTAGGACGCCATTCGACGCCATCCGCTCCTGAGGGATAGAGGACCTGCATGAGCGCTCCTCACGTTGCTGCCTCTCCGCCAATCACGTGTCCCCCCGTTGTCCAATCCCCGTTGGCAAGGATTTCCGCATTGGGTCTCCTCCTCCTGATGATCATCGTGAATTTTGCTTTGCAGCCGCTGAGCGAACCTGATTTCGGCTGGCATCTCAGGACAGGCTTGGATGTCCTTCACACGGGACTTCCCCTTCCCTCATCAGACCCCTATTCGCATACCATGCCCGATTGGCCGTGGGTGGAACATGCCTGGCTGACGGACGTGCTTATCGCCGGTCTCTATTCGGCGTTCGGTGCGTTGGGCGTCATCGTTTTCTTTGCCGCCGTGACGGTCAGCGCGTGGCTGGTCGGTGCGGCAACGGCGTCTGCGAGTCTGGTGTGCCGCTGGTTCGCATGCGCATGTTCCCTCTGGGTCGCGCTGCCCTATCTTGGCGCAAGAACGCAGCTCATCACATTGCTGGGGATGGCGGTCCTCTCGTGGTTGTTGAAACGCTGGCGCGACGGCAGTGGCTCCGTGCAATGGTGGATTCCGCCCTTCTTTCTGCTATGGGCGAATTTGCACGGAGGATTCGTTGCCGGGGTATTACTATTGTGCCTTGTGATCGGCACCAGCGTGATCGTGAGATTGCTCTCGGATCGGCGAATGATAGTTGCGGGACCATATGACGAGCCGTTCGTCTCTTGGACCGATCTGAAGAGGCTTACCCTCATCACAGCCATCTCGGCATGTATCACGCTGCTCAATCCCTATGGATGGCGTCTGTACGGGGAGATTGTGGATTCGCTGTCGAATCGGGTCATGCTCGACACACTGCAGGAATGGCAGCCCATGTCGATGGCCAGTCTTGCCGGACGCAGGTTTGCCGTATATCTGGGGGGATTGGGGGTCGGCATGGCGTTGTGGTACCGGCGAATTGAACCGGTTCGATGGGTTGTCGGAGTCGTGTTCCTCGCATTCTCCTTCCGACACATGCGTAATATTCCATTTTTCCTTATCGTAAGTCTTCCTCTCTGCGCCGAGCTCCTATCAGAGGGGTATGACCGACTCCACCGGCAATGGTCACGTGACGACACCAAGGCCAAAACGGTGAGCGTGGCAGCCACCCTGCTCATGGCAGCCGTGCTTCTGTGGGAGGGCCCCGAACACCTGCACCGGATCGTTCTTTCCGGCACTAAGCCCGCGGAGTACTTCAAGACGACGTCGTATCCTATCGAAGCGGTGGAATGGATGCGGGAAAATCGGGAACAAACCGGACAACGTTTGTACAATGATTATGGGTACGGTGGATTTCTACTCTGGTGGATGCCCGGCACGAAAATCTTTATCGACGGCCGCATGCCCGCATGGCGAACCGGCGAGCGTGCGATCCTTCCCGATTACATGACCCTCACCCGGGAAGATCCCGATTTGAGGATCCTGGCCAAATATTCTGTCGATTGGGCGCTGGTGAAAAAAGGCACACCATTAGAAGAAACGTTGGCCCGACAGGCATTCTGGGAACGAATCTACAACGATGGGAAGGCTGCGATTTATCGGCTCAAGGCTACGACGCCGGCATTCTGAACCGGTCGGCCTGCATCAGTTCTGAAGAGAAGGAAGGGAGTGAGTAGCGCCCACGCTGGTGGTTTCGCCTGACCACCGCCAAATCCCGGAGCATGGCCACACCGTCTCGCAGGACGCGCACTTTCGAGCCCGGCTGGTCGGACCAGTTCACTGGGACCTCTGCGATGCGGTATCCGCGTTGCTGTGCCAGATAGAGCAACTCAAGATCGAATCCGAATCCATTGATTGAGGCACAACTGAAGAGTTCTTGCGCAACCGTTGCGCGAAAGAGCTTGAAGCCGCATTGCGTATCGGCAATGCCTTTGATGCCGCCTTGTCGCACGGCTGCATTGAACAGGGATCCCAGGACGCTCCGATACACTCGGGCATGGACGGTGAAGTCCGGAAGTCTCGCGGCCATCGCACGGGATCCAATGGCCATATCCGCTCCGTCGGCCAAGGCCGTTTCAAGCCTCGCCAGTTCCTCAATAGGTGTGGCGCCGTCGGCGTCGGCGAACAATTGCAGACAGCCGACCGCCGATTGCATGCCATGGCGGACTGCGGCGCCTTTACCCTGGCAGGTGGGCAGTCGCAGCACCCGCAGGGCCGGATGAACCCCAGCCAGCCGTTCCACGACTAACGAAGTGCCGTCTGTGCTGCCGTCGTCGATGACCAGCAGTTCATAGGAGCGGCCTTGCCGTTCGCAGTAGCCGATGATCTGTCGGAGATAGGGGAGAATTCGACCAGCCTCGTTATGGGCTGGAATGACGATGGAGAGCTCAAGAGCGATGTGACGCTGCCGACTGGACATGGGACCCTGCGATTCCGAGGGAGGAGCGCTGTGAGTCCGTTGCTTGGCCGTACGGTAGCCGAGGCAGGGGGTAAAATACAAGAGGAAACGTGGACTTGACAGGGCCGGCATAGGGGAGCGAACGTATCACCATCGGTGTGATCCATAACAGCGTGCTCAACCGGGAGGTGGGCGATGCATGGAATGGTCAAGCTTTCATTGGGTGTCATAGGTGCGGTACTTCTCACTTCGTGTGCGTCAGCCGTTCCTCCCAGTCGCCTTGGCGACTACGTGTCTTCCGAACGTCGGGTTGATGAAGATGCGTTGACACAGATCGAACAGCGACCGCTCAAGGCCGGACTTGTCCTTGTATCCGATACCGCAGAGGCCGGGGCGGCACCGAACCTTCCAGATGAGGCCCTTGTACGCCTCGGCGAGACGTTAAAACAGGACATCGGCCGAGCGATTCCCGTGACGATTGCAGAGGTATTGCCGGCAGACCAAATTCGTCCGCAACCGAATGGAGATTGGAGCCAATTTGCCGATTTAGGGCGCCAGCGTGGTTTAGACTATTTGGCGATTGTCGTGCTGTCCAGCACCGAACAGGAATATCCCATTACCGTCTTCTTAGGATGGACGACACATGCACAGCCGGGTCTCAGGCGGGACAATTGGTCCCTCTTGGAATTCGCCTTACTTGACTTGAAACAGAACGTGTCGCTTATGCAGGCGGAAGGACGGGGGTGGGCCACCTTGGACCGGCCGATGGCACCCGACATCAATCAATGGTATCCGGTCGTGTATCTGCGGCCGCAGGATCCAGAACGCAGGATTTGGCCTCCGACGTACGAAGGTGCGCCGAATACATTACGAGTGGTCTCATTTGGCGACGCAGAGAAACGGCTGGCGCTGAAACTCCAGAATTCATATGTTGGGCAGCTGCAAGCCATGGCGGAAAAACCTACTTCCTACTAATTCGGTCAACCATACAGTCGGTTCCGGTCGTCCCTTTCGGGTGGCTCGAGGGCCTCCGAAGGGGACGATTAGTCTTTGAAGGCCTTGAAAGGGATAGTGTAGAATAAGATGTTCATCTTCATTTCAGGAACTTGTACAAACCTTCCGGAGGATTACGGTCATGGCTACGTGGAGTGAGAACGGTCGTGCTCTCGGGTTCGCCAGTTGTGTCTCCGTATTTGCGCTTGCCTGTACACTCAACCCGCTTGCAGGTGATCCGACGGCAACGGCTGCCGGGGTTCCCCCGTCGATGGCGCAGGGCTTTTCTGAGATCGTGAAAAAGGTGACGCCCGCGGTCGTAAACATTGCGGTGACCGGCGGAAATGAAGGCGGAAGAGGCAGGAGGCCCTTGCCTCCGGGGCCATTCGGCGGACCTCCGGGCGGACCGCCAGGCGATGAGCCAGGTGGTGAACTCCCGACTCCTCCTCCAATGCCGCCGCCGGGCCCTCACGGACGTCCTGATCAAAGCGCTGGATCCGGCGTCATTCTCGACCCCAACGGCTATATCGTCACCAACAATCACGTGGTGGAAGGTGCGACCCAGATCACCGTCACCTTAAGCGATCGGCGGGAGTTTTCAGCGAAAATCATCGGCGCGGATCCCAAGACCGATCTGGCCGTGGTGAAGATCGAGGCCAAGGACCTTCCCTCCGTCAAATGGGCGGAATATGACAAGCTGCAGGTTGGCGATTTAGTCCTGGCAATCGGCAGTCCGTTCGGCTTGAGCTCCACGGTGACCCTGGGCATCATCAGTGCCCTGGGCCGGGGCAACGTAGGCATTGCGGATTATGAAGATTTCATCCAAACGGACGCCGCAATCAATCCTGGCAACTCAGGCGGAGCGCTTGTCAACATGAACGGTGATTTGATTGGGATCAATACGGCGATTTTTTCCAGGACAGGGGGCTCGGAAGGGATTGGATTCGCCATTCCGAGCAGTATTGCCTTGGACATCGTCGACAGCCTGCAGAAGACCGGAAAGGTCGTGCGGGGTTGGATGGGAGTGGCGATTCAGGAAATTACGCCGGCTCTCGCCAAGTCCTTCAAGCTGCCCGAACAGCGAAAGGGGGTCCTGATCAGCGATGTAAATGAAAACGGTCCGTCGCATGCCGCCGGAGTCAAGCGGGGCGACGTCGTCGTGGCCTTTAACGGAAAAGAGGTGCAGAGCGTCAGTCAGTTGCGCAATTTGGTGGCGCGGACGGTGGTGGGCAAGGACGCGCAGATCAAGATTCTTCGCGAAGGCAAGGAGCAAACGCTTTCGGTGAAGGTGGCCGAACGGCCCTCCGACGAAATGCTTGCGAAAAAGGAGCCTGCGCCCCCGAAGGAACAGGGGGAAACGATCAAGCCGCCCGACAACGTGCTGGCGTCGCTCAAGGTGCAATCGTTGGACAACGCCACGATGAGCCAGTTGAACATCCCCTCCAAGACCGCCGGCGTGGTCGTGTCGGCAGTTGAACCAGGGGGGGCCGCGGAGGCCGCTGGGATTCAACGAGGTGACGTGATTCAAGAAGTCAATCACGAAGTGGTCAAGAATCTGGACGAATATCAAAAGGCGGCGCACAAGATCAAAAAAGAGGAACTGGCCGTTCTGCTGCTCAGCCGGCAAGGGAATAACCTGTTCGTGGCGGTCAATCCGAAGTAATCGCCGAAGTCATCACGGGAAGGCGGCGCGCGGGCCATCCCCGCGTGCTGCAACTCTGCTGGGGGCGCAGTGCTGAACGATCTTAATCGGTGGCTGCAAGATTCCGTCTTCAAGCCGCTGGAAGACAAGAAAATGCCGGTCATGGAGCACCTTGTGGAGCTCCAAGTCCGGCTCACCAGGGCGGTGATCGCGACGGCGGTCGTCTTTGTTGGGACGTTTTTCTACGCCGACACTCTCGTTAAGTGGCTGCGCATCCCTTTGCAAAACATGTTTGTGCCGGGCTCGCTCTCCTGGGTGCCGACGGACCTGCCGATGGTGCCCTTTGTATTTCTGGCTCCCGCTGAAGCGTTGTGGCAAAACGTGAAGGTGGCCGGCCTGTTCGCTCTCGTGCTCGCCACACCCTACATCCTGCTTGAAATTTGGCAATTCGTCGTGCCGGGTCTCCATGCGCAGGAGCGTCGATTCGTCGGACCGTTCGTAGTGCTGAGCACGCTGGCGTTTTATGCCGGTGTCGGATTCTCGTTTTTCTTTGTCCTGCCGTTTGCGCTGAATTTTCTCGTCTCGTACGGAGTCAGCGCCGGCTTCATTCCCCAGCTTTCGATCGCGCAGTATGTGGGATTTGCCCTGT
>DASUXH010000283.1:0-2300 GCA_036378015.1 Nitrospira sp.
CGCCTGGGGTGGGCGGGTGAAAACATCGACCTTTTGAAGGTCCTAAAGAAAATAGTCAGTTATTTATACACGCGGGGGATGCGCGGACCGATCGCGCAGAGGGTTTCGTAGGGAATGGTGCCGGTCCACCGGGCGATCTCGTCTGCCAAGATCGCTTCCTGCCCTTGCCGGCCGATCAGCGTCACGGGGTCTCCGACGTGGACGGGAGGAAGGTCCGTGACATCCACGAGCGTCATATCCATGCAGATGAGCCCCACGATCGGAGCCCGCTTTCCGCCGATAAGGACGAATCCTTTGTTCGAAAGTTGCCTGCTGTATCCGTCCGCGTATCCGATTGGCAGCACGGCTATGGTTGACGGTCTTTTGGCGACGAAGGTTCGGTTGTAGCTGACGGTTTCTCCGGGTTTGATCGTCCGCACCTGCATGACCGTCGTGTGCAGTGACAGTACCGGCTGTAGGGCGGGGCAGGCGACTGAAGACGGCAGCGTGTGGTACCCGTACAACATGATGCCGGGCCGTACCAAAGAAAAATGCGACTGCGGATACCGCATGATCGCGGCGCTGTTGGCCACATGCACCCACCGAGGTTTGATGCCGCGCTGTTCGAGTTGCTCGAGGAAACCGTGGAACGTTTTCAGTTGCTGCTCGGTATGGCTTGAATCGCTCCCGTCGCTGTCGGCCAAGTGCGTCATGCATCCCTCGAGGCGGAGGGCTTTCCATCGAGGCAAGATATCCAAGAACGTCGCCCATTCGGACGGCGCGAGTCCAAGGCGTCCCATGCCGGTGTCCACCTTGAGATGTATGGCCAGTGACTTTTGCGCGGCTTCCGCTTCTTTCGCCAGTGGTGGAAATAACCGCTGGTCGGTAATGACAGGGGTCAACCGATACGGCAAGAGTTCTTGGAGCTGTTGCTCGAGCAGGGCGCCGAGCACCAGAATGTCGCCCTCGATACCGGCATCCCTCAAAGAAACGCCTTCCTGGACGGAAGCGACTGCCAACCGCGTCACGCCGGCGTGATGTAACGCGCGAGAGATTTCGACGGCGCCGTGCCCGTAGGCGTTCGCCTTGACGACGGTCATGATGCTGCAGTCGCCGCGGACACGCTCTCGAATCTGCGAGAGATTGTGGAGGAGGGCGGCCAGATCGATGGTGGCGTAGGTCGTGTGTAACACTGTTACAGGCAGGGAAGAGTCCTCTAGCTATGAGGTTGCTCGCTTAGAGGTTCAACCCAGGAGCGGCGATCAGACTTCCAGGATTTCCTGTTCCTTTTTCTTGATCGCGTCGTCGATCTTCTGCACGTATTGATCGGTCAGCTTCTGGATTTCCGTTTCCGATTTGCGCAGATCGTCTTCGGTCAATTTCGCATCTTTCTGGAGTTTCTTCAACTCTTCGTTGGCATCCCGCCGAAATCCCCGAATGTGGACCTTCGTGTCTTCGCCGTGCTTCTTGCAAATTTTGGTCAGTTCCTTGCGTCGTTCCTCGGTGAGCGGCGGCAGCGGCACGCGGATGATCTTGCCGTCGTTCGACGGCGTGACCCCCAACCCCGACATGGAGATGGCCTTTTCAATTTCTTTGATGAGCTGCGGCTCCCACGGTTGAATCGTGATGAGCCGGGCCTCCGGCGTCGACAGATTGGCCACCTGCCTCAGCGGCGTCATCGTGCCGTAATAATCGACACGGATGTTATCCAGCAGGGCGACGGACGCCCGGCCGGTGCGCAGCCCGCCCAAGTCCCGCCTCAGGTGTTCGAGTGCGCCGTCCATCTTTCCCGTGACGGCTTGGCGAATCGCGGCTGGGTTTGACATAACGACTCCGTAGATTAACGCTTGTCGGCCGTGACGGTCGTCCCGATCGGTTCGCCCATGGCCACGCGCTTAAAGTTCCCGCCTGCTTTAAGATTAAAGACGACCAGGGGCAGCTGGTTGTCCATACAAAGGCTGATGGCAGTGGAGTCCATAACTTTCAGATTCTGATTGAGAATCTCAAGGAAGGAGATGTTCGAGTATTTCTTTGCAGAGGGATTTTTCGCCGGATCGGAATCGTAGATCCCATCGACCTTCGTCCCCTTCATGATGACCTGGGCGCCGATCTCCATGGCGCGCAGCGCGGCGGCGGTATCCGTCGAAAAATAGGGATTGCCGGTGCCGCCCGCGAAGATGACGACCCGTTTCTTTTCGAGATGACGGATGGCCCGGCGGCGGATGTAGCCCTCCGCGAGTTGGCGCATCTCGATCGCCGACTGCACCCGGGTCATGACGCCTGAGCGCTCGAGCGCGTTTTGAAGCGCCAGTGCGTTCAGC